>JANMSA010000531.1:0-2976 GCA_031388865.1 Acidobacteriota bacterium
CGCGCGAGCCGCTTCCTCTTCCGCCCCCCGAAAAAAGAGATAGCCGCCGAACAGCGGGAGATACGAGGTAACCGTACGTCCGTCACGCCGAACCTTCTTTTCCACCTGCGGAAGATAGAAGGGGATTTCGTAGTGACCCAGATAGCGCGCGAATACCTTCTCCTGGCGGCTGCGCAGGTGAGCGACCCACCACGGGCTGTCCAGCGAGAAGAGGTTCTCGTGAAAGGAGTCCGGTTCACGTTTCAGGATCGGCATTTGACCGCTCTTCAGCTCCGCCCTTTCGGGCTACAAAAGTGCCTTCGAATCCCCGCCCTCGGTTCGGAGCTTACGCTACGGCCGGGCGACAATCCTCAGCCGCCCGTTTCCTCTCGGAGACGAAACGAGCCGCACTGAGGCGGCTCGTAACCTTAAGTACTTGATTTGGATTATGGTCGCGACGGCGAGACCGGGTCTTTGTCCTTCTTGTCCTTGTCCTTCTCGATGAGCACGCCGGCAGCGATGAGACCGGCTGCGGTGAGCGCGACGATCGTCCCGGTGTTCAAACCCGCGCCGGCCGGAACTCCAGCTCCCGAGGCCGGGATACCTGCCAGGATACGCCGGCATTCGACGTTGTCTCGCATTTCGCCAGCCGAGGAAATGTAGCTAACTACGTTCCGGCACTGGAATCCGTCCGGAACAGGCGACTGCCCCGGGACGGTCTGACCGAGCACGATGGGGGCCTCGGGCCCATTGGGGCAAGAGACCTGAACGTCCGTCGACACAGGCGCTGAGGCGTATTCCTTGCCTTTCTTATCGTAGGCAACAACGCGATAGGTGAATGACTTCGTCGTAGCGAGAGGGGCCGGCAGAAGCGCGACCATCGTTCCCCTGGGACCCGGCTTCATGTCTACGTAATACTCATCGCGCTCGCCTGCAGCCTTGAAGTACACCCGCGCCGAAGTGGCATCATTGGCAATCGTGGCGGATACTCCCGGATGCACGTTGGGAGCGGCGCACGGCATGGCGTTCACCGAAATCGCAGGCGATCCGTCGGCATAGAGGACGGGCGAGATAAGCATGCACAACGCAGTTACGACCGCTACAGGTCCACGGGACATACCAATCCTCCAAGGCACCTATTTACAATTGCTTGGGGTGGAAACTATACCTCCCCGGCAGTTAAGTCAATCTCACACGGGGGAGTTCACGGCTTTCCAAGGATAGCCTGCAGATAATGGTCGACGAGGCGGTGAGAGGCCATCTTCGACCGCGCCCGCTCCATGAGGGCCTTGGCGTCTGCCAGCCGGCCCGTTTCGTACAGCGCCACGGCCGCGTAAAACATGTGCAACTCCTCCCCCGCGGCGAGCGGCTGGACCGCGGTGGCCTGCGCCGCGGCCGTCTTCCAGTCCTTCGCCAGCACGGACGCCTCCAATAAGCCCAGCCGCAGCGGGCGATTCGACGGCTGCGTCACGAGCGCGGCTTGCAGCGCCCGCTCGGCGTCGATGAACTTTCCCTGCTGCACTAGCGCACGCGTACGCGGGATCACATCGGAGGCATCCGTGGTTCTCGGCACCTGCGAGGAGCTGACCGGGACGTTCGCCGGAGGCCGGGTGGCCTGCTGTGCCGCTGGTGGGGTCGGTTTCGGCGCTTCCATCTGTTTCGGCTGCGCAGTCTGTTTCGGCGCTGCTATCTTCTGAAGGGCCGCCGCCACGTCGGGACGTGTGCGAAGAGCCTCCGGAATCTTCTTCGAGACTGCCTCCGCGTCACTGGCCCGCTTGAGCGATACCAGGCAGACGGTCTGGTCGGCGAACAGCTCCGGGCGCTGCTCCATCCGCGCCGGTGCCAGACGGTTCAACGCCGCCATCGCCTCGCGGCATTCGTTGCGCGCGGTGCGCGCCCGGATGCCCAGAACGATGGCGTCGTCGTTGGCGCTGTCGATGCTGAGCGCGCGCTCGGACCACCGCACCACGTCGGCGTGCGCGTTCCGCGACGCAGCATCCCGCGCCGCCGCGAGTGGCCACTCCACGTTACGCGACTCTTTTTTGAACGCGACTTCGAACGCCGCCGCGCGTCGATCGACCGGGAGATCGCTTACCTGCTGCCACTCCGACCGCACCAGACGGCTCAGCGACGGCAGCGTGGCGATGACGTTGCGCGGCAGCGTCTTCAGCACCAATGCCTCGAACGCCGATTTTGTCTGTTCATCCAGCGCCAGCGATGCGTACGGCTTGAAACGCTGCTCGACGAGGACGAAACGATCCAGCGCCTGCACGATCGGCGCGGGATGCCCCAGCGCGCTCTGCACGAGAGCAATCCGGATCAACGCCTCGGACAGCAACGCCGGCCGATCGAGCAGGCCGAATGCCGCGATGCGCAACTGATCGGACGCTTCGACGTTGCGACCCGCTGCCGCCGCAATCTTCCCCGTCTGCAGCTGCTGTTCGTAAAAGTCCTGCGCGGATACGGTGGCCGTGCAAGTCAGAAGGATGAGGCTGACAACCGTGAGCAACCGGAAACGGGACACAAGGGCTCCTCGAGCATTGATCGCCGGACGCCCACACTTTGTCGCACTTGCCACTGAGCTCCGGTGCCGGTAGGGTGACCGCCACGTGATCAGAGAACCATTGAGCATGCGTTGGGGGTTCGACAGAACGTCGAGTCTAGCAGAGGGCGTGCATGAAGCAGAACCGCTGGCCAGACGAATCCTGAGCACCGGCGCCCTCATTCTGCTGGCCGCGCTCATCATCGTCTGTCCCATTCCGTACGGCGCCGTTCTTCCCGGCGGCCACTTTCTGGTGCAGCTTCTGTCGTTCTCCGCAGCGGCTCTGGCGTTCCTGTCGCGACCTCCCGGCCGCCACATCGGCGTCGCATCCATCCCGCTCCTGGCCCTGGTCGGGATCGCCATCCTCGGCGGATTCCAACTGCTCCCGGTGACGATGGAGCAGCTGTCCGGCCTTTCACCGGTCAGTGCGAAGGTGTATCAAGACGCGAACGAGA
>JANMSA010000538.1:0-3795 GCA_031388865.1 Acidobacteriota bacterium
GACATCGAGGACTGAAGAGCCCTCGAGGCGTTTGCCCGCGCGCTCGAGGTGCACGTCGTCGTCCAGACTCACGAGCCGCAGACGAGCGTCAGGATTCACATGTGCCACGAATGACCGAACGCGGCGTTCCGGCGGGGCTACACCGTTCAGATGCGCGAGGACGTCGCTCTGGTGCGCGAGAGCGTCAAGAGACCAGGTGCGCAGCCCGGCGGTGACGGGACGCGCGAACGGCAGGGGGAACGTCCATCCCAGTCCGGGGATCTCCGCCTCTCGCGACGGGATCTGCGCAACGTGCTTCCCATTCGTGAACGCACCATCGTCGAAGGTCCAGCAGCTTCCCGCGATGCAGATGCGATCGCCGTCCTCGATCCGCTCCGCGCCGAGAATGCCGTCGGACTCGGATGCGATGAGGCCGGCACGTTGTGCGCGCGGAGGGAGCTCGATGCGCAGCGTCCCCTTCGTGCCGCCGGTGCCCGGCCTGAACGCGAGCGTTCCGAACGTTCGCGCACGTGGTGTGGCGCGATCGCCGATGACGAGGCGGCCACTCCCCTGCCGCCGCTCGCGCACTTCCTTACGGATGATGCCGGTGCCGCTCGTCCGAAAGGCGATGCCGTGCAGCTCGATGCCCACGCGCGTCGCGTCCAGCCTCCACAACACCGCAAACACGAGCGGCGCGCCCGCCGAAACTGCATAGATGATCAGGGCGTTGCGTAGCGAGGTGGTCTCCTGTCCCTGGCGACGTCGCAGCGCGTACACGAGCAGGATCACCGGTCCGGCCAGAAGCAGGAGGCTCGTCCACCGCAACATCGTCAGCGTCTCCCCGGTCCCGACTGGGCGTCGATTCCCGCGAGGTGCTCGTGCTCGATGTTGTACAGCGAGACGCGCAGGAGGTGCCATTCCCGGACGTGCACGACGATCCAGAGCAGCACGAACGCGAGCAACGCGCCGAGGAGGATGGCAACCATCCTCCAGAAGGTCTTCGATGCGGACAGACGCAAACGGACGCGCCCCGCCAGCGGGAGCTTCTTCTCCAGCTCGACGAGCTCCGGCGGTGCTTCCGCGGACCCCAGTAACTGGCGAATGGCCACGATCGCGGAGCGTTGTTCGCGCGGCGAGCGAGTGGACGCCCATCGCGCCGCGGCCGCGGCAACGTCGGTCATCGCGGCGCCGTACCAGCGGTCGGCGCGCGGTCCGAGCTTCGTGTGCGGCAACTCCGCCGGCTCTGGATTCCCCGCCTCCGTCATCGGCGAGAACAGATGGCGCGGAAGGGCCACACGCGCCGTGTCGGCGACGATGATGTCGTCGAGCGTGCGCTGTTGCGATGCCGGGAGCCACGGTCGAATCTGCGCGGTCTCATTGGCGACACGCACGCGATCGATCGTCGACGACGCGAGCATGCCCACCATTCCACGCGCGAACACGCTCTGCTGCTCCTGTGTGACATTGCGGCGTCGCAACGCCTGCCCGACCAACTCGTCGCGGCTGCGGCGGATACCGTTCATGAGCGCGGGCGTACAGACGTCTGCGGGGCAGCGCTCCGCATCCGTCCACCAGTCGATCACCTGGATGCTGTTGAACGCGAGCCGGGCGTCGTCAGGCATCCGCCAGTCGAGGACCTGCTCCACGTTCGAGAGCGCCCAGAGCTGCGCCTCGTTCTCCCACCCGCTGGCGCGTGCGCGTTTCGCCTGAGCCAGCAACAGTTCGTGCAGCGCACCCGGATAGTTCTTCTGCGGTCTCGCGAACTCACGATCACGATCGCGGTTCGTGCCGCTGAACTTCCCTCGCATGTAGCCGACGATGAGGTTATTGAAGAGGTCATACGACGACAGCGACGGCTTGCCGGGCGTGGGCGTGCATCCTGGAGCCGCGATGAGCAGGCGGCTCCAGGCGGGATCCCCACGCGTGGTGCCGAGGAGGCGGCGCCGGCTCAGTGGCTTGATGGAGCCGATCACGTTTTTGAGCGACACCCATGGAGGCTTCGCGGACGATTGCGAAAGGCGGGTCACGCCCAGAGCATGATGCGCATGAATGACGGTGGAGACCGCCACGTCGTCGAGATCCAGGGCCGTGCTCCCCCGCGCCGCCCGAATGATCATCTCATCCTCGGTCGACCCGTCCAGCGCCTGCGTGAGCACTCGCTCCGCTTCGGGATACCGACCCGCATCGGCCAGGGCGGTGCCGAGCATCTGCGCGACGAGAAGGTTGCCGGGGGCGGCATCGCTGACCGCCGCCAGCTGTTCAATGCGGACGTCTGCATCGCCTTGCGCGTTCGCTGCGAGCGCCTCGCTCACCGCCGGCTGCTGCGCGGGAGGCACGAGCGTCGCAACCGGCTCGCACGGCATCGGACCGACGGGCGCGACCAGATACTCGCTCGCGAATCCTTCCGCGACCCACGATCGCTCCAGCTCGGCCGTCTTCCGCGCGGGCACCGCCAGCGCAGCCAGCTCTTCGCGTGAGCCTTCGCTGAGTGCGCGGTCGATCCTGCGCTTCGCAACCTGGTGCGCGTAGAAAATCCACGCGACGAGCCCGGAGACGATCACGATTCCCGCAAGCGCGGCGGCGAACCAGCGGCGATCCGGCGACCGCGGTCCCGCGCTCACTTCCCTCCCCCGATCCAGCGCGTTGGCAACTGCAGCGGCAGCCAGCGGAAACGGTCGTAGAGCAGCCATTCCATCGGCAGCAGCACGCCACAGGGATCGACCGCCTCATCCCCTCTGTCCGTCTGGATCATGGTGTTGCAGAAATCGTAGCGGTAGCGGCGCGCGTGCGTCATCAGAGCGCCATGCAGCATCGGGAGGCGGCGCTTCGCGAACGCGAGCGGCGACTGGTTGGTGAACTTCGTCAACTGGTCGGCCTTCGAGAACAGGACCAGCACCGGCTTGTCGAGGAGCGGCAGCGCGGACACGCGTTGCGCAATGTTCGCGGACACGCCGAGCGCTTCGGGACGCGCTTCCTTGTCCCACCGCAGCCAGCGCAGCGCCGAGAGGACGAACTTGAGGTCATCCTCCTGGCGGCGCCACGCGCCGGCTGCCTTCGGGTCGACGGCGTGCGTCAGATCGACGACGAGCACCACGCCCGCCAGCGCGCGGACCGCGCGCTGCACGAAGCGAAAGTCCGCGTCCGTCACGTCAGGAAGGCTCAGTCGCTGACGCTCGTCGGGCGACAGCCGCCGGAAGAATTCTCCGGAAGGGTCGAGGAAGGTGCGCTTGTCGTCGATGACCTGGTACCAGACCTCTCCCGGAGCCGTCCCGCCAAGCGAGTACTCGGTGCGCAGCGACGCGCGGAGAGTGAGGTTCTGCGCTTTGCCCCGAAAGACATTGTTCGCGCGGATGAACCCCGCGGCGATCTCCGACTTACCGGACTGCGCTCCACCGCAAACGACGATCGCCTTCACGCCGCGGTCGAGCAACGCGTGGAACTCGTCCAGTCCCGCGATGTCTTCGTGGGGGGGAGGGACGAGGGACTGGGGTGGAGAGCCAGAGCCCGAAGCGATCGCCGACTCTCCCTCAGCCCTCGACCCTCGACCCTCGGCCCTCACCTCGGGGGCGGTTGCCGATCCTCCCTCGGTCCTCGGCCCTCGTCCCTCGTCCCTCGTCCCTCAGCTCGGGCATCGCCGCGAGCGAAGCGCCGTCCGGGTCGAGAAGACGCGTATCCGCACCGCACTTCGGGCAGATCGCAGCGAGGCGAGGCTCGTCGCACGAATCACAGTAGTACTGCGGCATCGCGCTCATCGTCTCGTTCCCACCGTCTTCAGCACCGCACGCGCCAGCCATTGCACGGGACTCCGCGCCTCCA
>JANMSA010000555.1:0-4795 GCA_031388865.1 Acidobacteriota bacterium
ACTAGGTGCGAGTTTTTGCTGTCATCCCGAGCGTCGAGTCGAGGGACCTGGGTGGGAGGAGCATCAAGAGATCATGCATGTCGCCCCGCCCAACACAGGTCCCTCGACTCACGCTCGCGATGACATTCGAAGCAGGAGCGCTGCGATGAATGTGGCCGTGTTGTGCGGTGGTCTGGGCACGCGGCTCGGAGAGCTGACGCGCGATGTTCCCAAGCCGATGCTCGTCATCGGGGGCCGGCCGTATCTGGAGCGCGTTCTCGAAGCATTCGCCGACCGAGGGTTCCGTGACTTCGTGCTGCTCACGGGTCACCTCGCGGAGGTCATCGAGAGCCACTTCGGGGACGGAGCTCGCTTTGGCTATCGGGTTCAGTACAGCCGCGAAACCGCGCCGCTCGGCACCGGCGGCGCCTTGCGTGACGCCCGCACGCTGCTCGGCGACCGTTTCATCCTCACCTTTGGCGACGTGTTGCGGCGCTTCGACTACGATCGGTTCGTGCAGCAGCACATTGGAAACTGCCTGGCTGTCTACCCGCGCCGGAGCACAGGCAACGTGGATGTTGCGGAGGATTTTGTCGTTCGTTTCGACAAACGCGCTCCGGAGTTGCCGTATGTAGACGCCGGATTTTCCGTCATGCTTTCGTCCACCATCGACCTGCTGCCCGAGAGTGGCGCGTGTTCCTTCGAGGAGATCGTCTACGCGAACCTTGCCGAGCACGGCAGCCTGGAGGCGGAGGTCGTCGATCACGATTTTCTCGACATCGGCACGCTGGATGAGCTCGCGCAGACCCGTGCAGCACTGGAGACCTCTTGAAGATCCTCGTGACCGGCGCGGCCGGATTCATCGCCTCGAACCTGATCCCGCGTCTGCTCGCGCGCGGTGACGCGGTCGCAGGCGCCGACAATTTCTTCCTCGGCAAACGCGAGTACGTCGTCCAGCATCCGCGGTTCGCGTTTCACGAGCTCGACCTGCTCGATCTCGACGGAGTCGTCAAGCTGGTCGGCGACTTCTGTCCCGACCGCATCTGGCATCTCGCTGCGAACAGCGACATCAGCTTCGGGACGAAGTACACCGATTTCGACCTGAAGGGTGGGACGATCGTCACGTACAACGTCCTCGAGGCGATGCGGCGGACCGACGTCAAAGAGATCGTGTTCTCGAGCAGTGGAGCTGTCTACGGCGAGCCGGCGGTCATGCCGACGCCGGAAGACTACGGGCCGATCCTGCCGATCTCGCTCTACGCCGCAAGCAAAGTCGCGTGCGAAACGCTGGTGACCGCCTTTGCGCACAACTACGACCTGCGCGCATGGATCTTCCGCTTCGGCAACATCGTCGGCCCGAACCCGACGCACGGAGTGATCTACGATTTCGTGCTTCGTCTCCGCGATGAGCGAACGAAACTGGTCGTCCTTGGTGACGGCACGCAGGCCAAGCCTTACGTGTACGTCGAGGACTGCCTCGATGGAATCGAGTTCGGAGTGAAGCATGCGCGCGAACATGTGAACGTGCACAACCTTGCTGTCGACGATCAGACATCGGTGCGCGAGATCGCGGACTGGACGATCGAGGCGATGGGCATCGACCGCTCCTCGATCGAGGTGCAGTATGGCGACGGCCCCCGCGGATGGCGTGGCGACGTGCCGCAGGTGAAGCTCGACACGCGACGCCTGACGGCGCTGGGATGGACTCCGAAGCTGACCAGCCGGGAGGCGGTGCGGAGGACGATCCGCGAGGTCGTGGAGCAGCTCACGTGAGTGATGGAGGGCCGAGCGCCGAGGGCCAAGGGCCGAGGGCGAAGACGCCTGTAGCTCCCGGCTCGGATGCTCAACCCCTCAGCCCTCGGCTCTTGGCCCTCGGCCCTGTCGCACTCACCTTCACCGCTGTCCTGTTCCGCCTCATCCCTCTGCAGTGGCTCCATCCGCTCAATTGGGATGAGCTCGAGTTCTATCGCGCGACGCGGTGGATTGCCGAGGGGCGGGTGCCGTTCCGCGATTTCTGGGAGCACCACACGCCGCTGGCGTGGTTTGCTTTCGCACCTTTCACGTTCCTGACGAACAGTCCGGGAGCGCACGCGATCATCGTCATGCGCTGGGCGCAGATCCCGATCTGGATTGCGACTTTCATGCTGCTGAACGCGTGGATGCGGGGCGTGGCAATCGAGCGCACTGCGCGGTGGTCAGCGATGACGCTCGCCGTATGCAGCTCCCTCTTCATGATCCCGGCGGTCGAGTATCGCGTGGAGTCGCTCGGCTGCATGCTCTTCGTCCTTGGTCTCGTGCTGGTGCAGCGCAACAGCAACTTCCTCGCGGGTGCGGTGTTCTGCCTGGCCGGCTTCACAAACCTGCGGCTGGGGCCCGTGCTCGTCGTGGTGGTGCTGTTGCTGTTTCGCTGGCGTGTGATCGCCGGAGGCGTGGCGACGCTCGTCGCGTGCCTCTCGTACTTCGCCGCGACCGGGGCACTCGACGAGCTTTGGCAACAGGTCTGGCTCGACAACCTCGGCGAGAAGTTCGCGACGCCGGTCATCGGCGGCTTTTTGCACCGCCTGCTCGTGCCGTTCGGCGTGCGCATCATGGCCACGGACCGGCTGTTCGAGTGGGCGGCGGTGGATATCGGCGGTGTGGCCATCCTGCTGCTCGGGTTTGCCGGACTGTTGCTGGCCTGGAGAAGGAAGGAGCTGCGTCTCATCGCTGCGGCGCAGCTTGCGAACGTACTCTTCGTCGCGTCGATGAAGTTCATCTACAACTATCACTTCGCGCTGGTTGTGATCCTCGCTATCCCGCTCATCGCTGCGCTCGTGGAGCGCCTCCCGCGCCGCGGTTTCATCACGGCGCTGATCCTGGCCGCCTGGTGCGTCAACGTCTTTGCCTCCGTCTTCCGAGGAAAGGAACACGACCTTGCGTACCAGGACACGATCATGCGCGAGGTACACGCGCGCACCCGACCTGGCGAGAAGGTCTGGAGCGGCGTGCCGTGGGCGCTACGACGTGAACCCGCGTACCGATTCTGGTTCCTGCCGGAGCTTGCGCGGCATCTTGTCCGGCAGGGGCTGGCGCCGAGATACGCGTTCGCCGATCCGCCAGCGGCAATCGTGTTCGATCACTACACGCTGGTCTGGATCGGAACCGTGCAGCGCGAGCTCGCGGCAGACCTGGTTGGCAACTACATGCCGGTGTGGCGCAACCTCTGGATCCCCGCGCTGAACGCTGTGGTGTTGCCGGGACAGAGCGTTGCGTGGACGGTGCCCCGCGACGGCCGCTACCGTCTTTACGCCTCGCCCGAGCTGGCCAGGCACCTCTGGTTCCGCGACCCGTTGCGCGCGTACACCGGTGCGCCACTTACCTTGAAGAGCATGCCCGATCCACCGGTCTCGATCTCCGCCGGGCCACAGTTGCGAAAGGGTCAGCGCATCGTCCTCAGGTCGCGGGGCAGTGAGCCGCTGGGGGTCATTCTGATCTCGAGCGAAGACGCAGTGCTCTTCCGCCAGCCGCCCACCGGCGTGAGTCTTGAAGCGGAGACGACGCGTGTGACTCACATGCCCTGGCGATGAACCGCGCACTCTTCCTCGACCGCGATGGCATCCTCGACGAGCTCGTGTTCTACGAGTCCAGCGGGGAGTGGGAGTCTCCGCGCCGCCTCGCGGATCTGCAGATGATCGACGGCGTGATCGCTCCGTTGCAGCGTCTCGCCAGCGCGGGCTGGCTGCTGGTGATCGTCACGAACCAGCCCAGTTACGCAAAGGGAAAGACTTCGAGGGAGGAGCTTCTCGAGGTGCAGACCAGCATCGTCGAGCGTCTCGGCGTCCCGATCGCAGCGAGCTATCTGTGCTTCCATCATCCCGATGCGATCGTGGAGGAGTTGCGCGTCTCCTGCGGGTGCCGGAAGCCGGGAGCGCAGTCCCTGCGGAACGCGGCCCGCGACCTCGACATCGACCTTGCGCAGTCCTGGATGGTGGGCGATCAGGACTCGGATCTCGCCGCAGGCCGCGCCGCCGGCTGTCGCGTCGCACTGATCGAGCACCCGCGCAGCGGGCACAAGCGTGGAAAGATCGAGCCGGACGTGCGGGTCGGGGGGGTGGCGGAGCTCGTCTCGCTGCTCGTGGGGCTCAACGCTGAACGATGAACGCTGAACGATGAACGCGGAACGATGAACGCTGAACGATGAACGCTGAACGAGGCCGCATGGACGACACTTTGAAGCACCGGATGAGAATGTCCGCAGAAGTGTCATCCAGGGGCGTAAGTCGAGGGACCTGTGTGGGGCGGGGCATCAAGTGCTCATGCCAGTCGCCCCTCCCGCCCAGGTCCCTCGACTCACGTTTCTACTGACACGTTCTTGAAAGCGCAGGGCAATGTCAGCCGCCGTAGGCGGCGAGAGGCGATAGCACCCGGCTTTCAGCCGGGTGGGATGTAGGCGACCCAAAGACAGCCCGCGTAAGCGGGCGGCAGAACGTGGACCTGTCGCTCGCTACGCGTGCTCGAATCCTGACCGCTGCTGACCCCCGGCTGAAGCCGGGGCTAGTGCCTCCCCCGCCCCTGGATGACAGCTGTTGTGATCCCCTGCCGGGCGGGCGGCGTTCATCGTTCATCGTTCCGCGTTCATCGTTGTCACTTCACGCTTTCCCATTTGGTCTGGGTCACTTTGAGCGCGGGGTGCGAGACCAGGAGGTGCCACACGACGGCCGCCAGACCCTCGGTGTGCGGAGTGATGCGATCGCTGGAGACGACGGGGATCAGGACGCACTCGTCCGCGACCTGCTTGGTGTAGCCGCCATCCTTTCCGACGATGCCGAATACTTTC
>JANMSA010000561.1:0-3423 GCA_031388865.1 Acidobacteriota bacterium
TTTCTCCGCTCGCCGACACCGCCAGATGTCCGGTCGCTTCCCGAGCGCGATCGCCGGCTTCTTCGGATGCTCGTCGCGTCAATTGCCGACAGCGCGCTGACAGCAGCCACGACCTTGGAGGAGGCGTGCACATTGATCTGGTCGCATCCACAGGTTTTGAGCGAGCTACTGGACTTGGTGGATGTGCTCGACGCCGGCCTCACGCATCTGCAGCACGACCTTCCGTCGCACCCCGACGTACCACTGCGCGTGCACGGACGCTACACCCGCATCGAGATCCTCGCGGCGTTCGGCATCGGCGCGAACGCGCGGGTTAGCCCCTGGCAGACCGGCGTCTATTGGGCGAATCAAGCGAAGGCCGACCTGCTGGCATTCACGCTCGACAAGACCAGCGGCCAATTCTCGCCGACGACGCGGTACCATGACTACGCGATCAGCCGGGAGTTGATGCACTGGCAGAGCCAGTCGGTCACCAGGGAAGACAGCGAGACCGGCCTTCGCTATCGCCACCACGTCCGTCTGGGAAGCTCGATCCTGCTCTTTGCCCGCTTGCGCACAGACGACCGCGCGTTCTGGTTCCTCGGGCCTGCCACCTACGTGAAGCACCAGTCCGAGACGCCCATGTCCGTCACCTGGCGGCTGGATCACGCGCTGCCGGGCGACCTGTTCGAGCAGTTCGCCGCCGCGGTGGCGTGAGCCGTCGCGCGTTCATCGTGGCCTCGGCCGCTTGTAGAACCTGCGTACCGCTCCGCTGCGGAATGACGCAGATCTTTCCGCCTGCCCTGAGCGAGCAACGGGAGTCGAAGGGTCTTGTGCTCGTCCGACGACGATGCCATCATCGTCAACGAGAGACCGAGGTGAATCCATGAAGGTCTGGTTGGATCTGCCCGATGACGTCGCCGCGCTCCTGATCGAGAAGGGGCAGGACATCCCGCGGGCGGCGCTCGAGGCGCTGGCGGTCGACGCGTATCGAACGAACCGCATCACGGGATACCAGCTCGGCCAGCTGCTGGCGATTCCCTCGCGCTACGAGCTCGACGGCTTCCTGAAGCGTCACGGCGTCCCGCTGGACTACACCATTGAGGAGTTCGAGCGGGAGGGTGACGCCAGCGCCCGTCTGCGTGATCAGCGGGAGACATGGCGGACACCTCTCCAGGTTCGCGAGCGACCGCCCGAGTGATCGTCGTGGCCGACGCCAGCCCGTTGCAGTACCTTGTCCTCATCGAGCACGTTGACGTCCTGCCGTCGTTGTTTGGAACGATCGGCGTTCCACCTGCCGTCCTCAGCGAGCTGTCTCACCAGTGGCGCCGGAGGCCGTGAGGAGATGGGCTGTCAACAAGCCTGACTGGCTGCTGATTCGAGTTCCACGGGAGACGCTCGTTGCCGCCATGGGACCTTGGGGGCAGGAGAGCGAGAGGCGATCGCCCTGGCGGTGGAACTGTCGGCCGACGCCCTCCTCATGGACGATCGGGATGGACGCCGGGAAGCGGAGAAGCGCAGCCTGACCGTCTTCGGGACGTTGCGAGTATTGGCCGACGCCTCTCACCTGGGGTTGCTCGCTCTTCCGGTAGCACTTGATCGACTGATGCGGACGAACTTCCGAGCCACTGAACAGCTCATGCGCCACCTGCGCGCGCTGCCCGGCGGCTAAACAGATGTGCTTGCGTGCGTCACCTCTTTTCGGCCAGGAGTACTCGCTCCAGATTTCGGTCTTCTTTTGAGGCAGCACATGACGACCAGAAAATTCAGCGAGAAGACGCTCAAGAAGCTCCAGTCTAGACCCTCGTCAGATGACCGACAGCCGGAGAACGGCGTGACGACACCGTCAGCCGATCGGCTTCGAGAAGCCGTGCGCGAGGCCAACGATCCGAAGCGATTGGTTTCTTTGACGCCAGGCTACTGCTGCCCTACGCGCTGAGGGCGTCGTCGACGAGTTCACCACGCCGCCGCGGCGTCCTACCGCAAGCTGATCGCCTCTTTCCGACCGAAGTTCCTGCTCGGCCTGACCGCGACGCCCGAACGGAGCGACGGCGGCGATCTGCTCGCGCTGTGCCAGCAGAATCTCGTCTATCGCTGCGACCTCGTCGACGGCGTGCGCGAGGACCTGCTCGCGCCATTCCACTACTTCGGCGTGCCGGACGATGTGGATTACACGAATATTCCGTGGAGGAGCACACGGTTCGACGAGGAGGCATTGACGACGGCCGTGGCGACCCACCGGCGGGCAGAGAACGCGCTCGAGCAGTTCCAGAAGAGGGCCGCCCGGCGCGCGCTCGGATTCTGCGTATCCCAGCGTCACGCGGAGTTCATGGCAGACTTCTTCAACGGCCACGGTGTCCGAGCCGTAGCCGTCCACTCCGGCCCCACGTCGGCGCCGCGAGCTCCTTCCCTCGAGCGCCTGACCGCCGGCGAACTGGATATCGTCTTTTGCGTCGACATGTTCAACGAAGGGGTCGATCTTCCGACGCTCGATACGGTCATGATGCTGCGGCCCACCGAGTCGAAGATCCTCTGGCTCCAGCAGTTCGGTCGAGGTCTGCGAAAGGCCCCAGGCAAAGACCACCTGACGGTGATCGACTACATCGGCAATCACCGCGTGTTCCTGCTGAAGCCGCAGACGCTGTTCGGATTGCCGTCAGGCGATCGGGAGATCTTCAACCTCCTGGAGCGCCTGCGCACCGGCACCCAGGAGCTACCGCCTGGATGCGAGGTGACCTACGAGTTGAAGGCCGTCGAGATCCTCAAGTCGCTTCTAAAGCGTGTCGCGGGGCAGGCTGACGCTCTCGACAGGTATTACGCGGACTTCAAGGGGCTACACGGCGTCCGGCCGACGGCAGTCGAGGTCTATCAGGATGGATACAACCCCCGAGCGGTGCGCGAGCGTGCCGGCTCGTGGGTCAGGTTCGTCGGTGCGCAGGGAGACCTGGACGAGAGCCAGCGGCAGGCGCTCGATGCCCACGCCGCCTTCATCGAGGCGCTCGATACGACCGAGATGGTCAAGAGCTACAAGATGCTCGTGCTCCTGGCGATGCTCAACGCGAACGCGTTTCCGGGCTCCATCGGGATCGATGCGCTCGCGGACGAAGTCGAGCGGCTCGCGACGCGAACGACGAAGGCCGGAGCAGACCTTGGTGCGGCGCTCGGCGATCGAAGGTCGGTCGTCCGGCTGTTGGAGCAGAACCCGATCTCTGCATGGGCCGGCGGGAGAGGCACAGCTGGCGTCTCATACTTCGAATATGAGGACCGAACCTTCGACGCAGTACCGTTAACGGCAAGACTTCTCCAATTGATCGCACATGCTCCTCCAGAAACTGGAAGGCGGCCATGCGAACGCGGAGGTCGAAGTCATCGATCGTGATGCAAGCGTGCGTCTCACTGTCGAAAGACCTCAAGTGCCATTTCAGCAATTGCGGGTAGGGCTGG
>JANMSA010000562.1:0-3132 GCA_031388865.1 Acidobacteriota bacterium
TCGCGATAGCTGTCGCCCCGCAATGCCGGCGAGTTGAACAGGATGTTCGCGGCATAGCTGGTCGGGCCGCCATCGTCGCGCGTGCCGAACTGCGTCTTGCCGTCGAGAGACGTCCACTTCGTGTTCGGCGGTTCGATCAGCACTCCGCCATACAGTCCGATCATCTGGTGCGTCGACGGGCCGAAGTGATCGTGCGTGAAGACGGTCATGTACGTGCGGTCTTTCTCCGCCATGGGCGGACCGCCCGGTCGTACGTCCATCAGCGGATCGAGCCACCAGCGCTGCACCGTCGCCTGTGCGCCCACCCAGGCCTTGCTGCCGGCCGAGGGGCCGTCGCCGAGCTCGCGGATCGCCTTGGCGGTGAGCTTCCGCTGCGTCTTGCGCCGCTCGTCCCACAGTCCCCCTGTGAGGTTGATGCTGTGGATCCGCTCCTGCACCTCCTCGGGGCTGAACGTGCCGTCCTCGTAGTTGAAGCCGTTCGCCGCGCCGTCGGACGTCATCACGTCGAACTTCACGAGATGAATGTGTTGACCGAGGATGTCGGTGGGGGTGCGGACCTCGAAGTCGTCGAGCTCGAAGTAGGCTGGGACGAGGTTCGTGTGCCAGTACTCGATGACGTCGTTGCCATGGCCGCGAACGAACAGAGGCTCGGGCGGCCGGGTGCCGTCCACCAGCGGCCTCACGTCTCCCCACAACGCCAGAATGCGTTGCTGCGGATAGTGCCAGCCGGCCTTGTTGAAGACCGCGTTCAACTGCAGGTCGACACCTTTGTACGTGCGCAACGCGTTTCCGACCGCCTGCCCGTCGACGACGGCAGGATCGGAGAATGGCGCGCCCTTCTGCGGCCCTCGCGGCAGACCATTCACCTTGAACGACCCCGCCCTCCCCTCGGGCGTATAGCTCGGGTGCAGATGCCGGCTGAAGAAACCGATCGCCCGCTTCTCGGCTGCCGTCCCGTCTTCCGGCAACTCATACGCGACCATCGTGTGGAGGTCCTTGGACCAGTCCAGGAGCGTGTGCTGTTCGTTCGCGATCGTGGCGTCCGCGACGAGGTGCCGCGGCAGACCTCCGTCCAGCTTCTCCTTCGTCTTCGGATCGACCGCGAAGTCCATCGGCGGATGCGGCGCACGATGTCCGGCCACACCGGGGATGAAGAACGGGTAGCCGGGATGGCCGTCGCCCTTCACGAGAGCCCGTCCTTCGACGATCTCGATTCTGGAGGGCATCGGTGCCATGGCCATGAGCGGGAGCGGAACCACCGCGGGAATCGGCGTCCCTCGTGCGATCTCGCCGTCCGGCAGCGCGCGTGCGCCGGCGACGGGACGCCCATCGCGGCCGAGCTCCGTGCCTTCCTCGAAGACGTCGTGCACGCGATACAGCGCCCACATGCCCGATGCGAAGTGCGGATAGAAGTGGCAGTGAAAGATCGAGTCGCCGGTCGTCAGGTTGCGATTTCCGCTGCCTGCGAAGACCAGCTCCGCCGTGAACGACGAGCCGGGGCCGACCGCTTGCGCGTCGAGATAGTTGCTCTGACTGCTCTCCGGACTGCGCAGCCACTGATGCGCGTGATGGTGATGGATGTGGTGGACGGCGGCGCCGGCGTGCACGATCCGGAAGCGCACGTGATCGCCGAGGTACGAGTGATAGACGCCGGACGGATCGTCGGGATAGAAGGCCTTCGTGGCCTTTTTGCCGGGAGTGGGTTGGCAGGGATTGTCCGGGTTGAACGTGAGCGGAGCTGCTTCCAGCGCGACGGTGAGGTCGAGGAGCTCCGCGGTGCGGCAGGGCGCGTTCGCGGGGACGTCGACAACGAGCGAGGGATCGCCAACGGCCCACGAGCTGAGAAAGAATTCCTCGAACTTGCATTCCGGGCAATCGAGCGCGGGACCGACGCCGATGCGATTCGCGAGGATGATCGGCGCGATCCCGGCCAGGCTGTAATTGATGCCGAACGAGTCGGCGCCGGCGTCGTTGCGCGGCACCTGACTGTTCTTCGCGTACATGAAGTACGGGAACGCCTGCACAACGTCCTGCGACTCGTGATAGTTGATCGTGACTTCGCGGAACGGCAGGTTCCGCTCCGGGAGCAACGGGTTGTCGCCAGGTCCGCCGGGGAGCAGGCCGCGATTGGGGCCGGTGATGATCGCGGTGAGGTCCGTGTGCACGAGGGTGCCGTCGCGATCGAGCATGCGCAGGATCGGCTTTGACGCACGCGGGTGGCCCGCGGGATAAACCGCGTCGTAGTCGAGTCGCGGATGGCCGTCGGGAAGTTTGCCCCTCGTTGCCAGACGCAGGTCCGCTTCCGACACCTGGCTGCGATACCACTCGCTGGAGCGCGGCTCCACGTTGACCGTTCCGAACAGACCGGTGGAGATCTGCATCGGATTGAAGTTGTTGTACTGCGCGGCGGTGCTGTAGAGGAGGTTCGTCCCTTCTTCCTGTGCATACAGCCGGTACGTCGTCGTGACGTTCGGGGCGATGATGCCGCTCAGGTGTCCTTTGCCGAGGAGCGGGTTCTGTCCGACCCAGGTGCCGTCGTCGGCGATGGAGTCGACGGGTTGCAGACCGCTCACGTGGATCGATGCCGTGCGAGTGACCGGCTGCATCGGGTCCGACGGCTTCGGTGTGAGCAGGTTCGTGAAGCGGATCTCGAGACAGCTTCCCGCATTCACGCGCAGAGTGATCGGGCGCGGACGTTTGTCCGGGCGGAGCATGACCGCCCCCGCGCGCAACTCCCGCGTGGAGGGATCGCTCGAGAGAACGTCTTCACGCAGCGCGTAGATCTCGCCGTTCGTGCGCGTGGTGCCGAGACGATTCACCTGGAAGGCCCAGTCGAAGGCGACGACATCGGCGCGTACGACGGATTCACATCGGCGCGAACTGCCCGCGGCCGGTGCTTCCGCCGTCGCAGCAGGTGTCTGCCCGGCCAGTGACGACGCCGGCATCGAGAATGCCGACATCGAGAAAATGGCAGAGGCGAGGAACCGCGCAGCACGCGTCCGTTGCATGAACCCTCCTCGGAATTTGTGACGGGGACTCGGACCCTGTTGCGAGTCTTCCTAGGGAAGGAGTGTTGGAAGTATGCATTTCCCTACCTATGCGACTAAAGTATGTGCACACCGTCCACCCATG
>JANMSA010000572.1:0-1531 GCA_031388865.1 Acidobacteriota bacterium
GGCCAGGTGTTCGTCGTGTTGAATTCTACTTTTGTCGAGCTATCGGTATCCGCATCGCCCGTGAAAGGTGCAGTGACGGTGATCTGGCGGCAGGAACTGAGCCGTGCCGTGGCAGCGCCGGCGGTTGTCCCAGCGGCCACACAGCTCGCCGGCGTGGTGAGCGGACCGACGATCTGCGGATTCTGGCCGTCGACTCCCTCGGGATCGGTGAATGTGAGGCGGAAGTAGTACGTCGTTCCTGCCGTCAGGGCACTTGCCGTGCAGGTCCGCGGATTTCCAGTGGCGACGTTGGCACACACGGCCGCCCATGGTCCGCCGATGCCTGTGGCGCGGTCGAACGTGACGGTGTTGTTGGCCGTCGGCGTATCACCGTTGAACGGCGCACTGATCCTGATCTGCGTGCAGGAGTCGACGATTCCGGATCCGGGCAAAGCGAGCACTCGCGGATTGGGCGCCTGCGGTTTGAGCGCGCCGCTCTCGAGCCCCGAGGAGTAGTTGCCGCACGGGTCGCGCGCGAAGATCTTGTAGTAGTACGTCGTTCCGTTCGTCACGCTCGTGTCGGTGAACGTCTGAAGATTTCCGACGTAGACGATCGCACTCGCACCGATCGTTGCGGGAACGCTGTACGTCCCCCCTTCCGTGGGAGCGTCGGCAATCGGCGTCGCCGTGTTGCGCACGATCACCACCTGGAAAAAGTCGAGCGCGGGGTTCGTCCAGTTGAGGGTGATGGACCCACTTCCCGCCGCGTTCGTACCCCACGCAGCCTCGGTCGGCGAAGCGTTGTCGATCGTGAGCGTGGCGCTCGTCGTATCGCCATACGTCTTCGTATAGGTGCTGGCGAGACTCGTCACGGTTCCGGTCACGCCGTAGGAGCTGCCGGGGCGCGGCGGCATCGCCGGATGCGTCTTCGGCACGATCCGAACCTTGTACTGTGTTGCCGCGGTCGTGGCCACGATGTTCGTGGTGAGAGTGACGGTGACCGAATCGCCGGCCGGCGTCGCGGATCCATAGACCGTGGCACCGCTGTCGTTTGTGATCTCCACTGAACTGATGCCGTTCCACGTGCCTGCCGCGAGCGCAACGGTCACGGCGGTGACTGTGTCGGTGCCGAAATTCGTCTGCAGAACGAATGCGTCAAGCGGTGTGGCGGTACTCCCCGGACAGACAGTGGCATTGGCAGGGTTGATGCCGTCTCCCACGGTCAGCGTCGAGAGTAGTCGCGCGTAAGCGAACGAAAAGTTTTCGACCCCGAGAGTCTCGAGTCCCGTGGTGAATGCCGCTCCGCCGTCGGCGTCGGTCCAGGTGAAAAGCGGTCCCGGCGACAACACCACGCGTTTCGCCCAGAGGTCACTGTTCGTATCCGAGAAGGTCACCATCGCCGTGTCGCCGCCATTCGGATCGCGGACGATACGCAGCCACTGCTCCGCCACGATCGCGGCACCGCCAGGCGTCCACGCCGTTCCGTAATTCCAGGTGGAGGTGGCCATGTCGAAGTAGAAGTAATTGATCGTCGTCGTGCTCGTGCTCGTGC
>JANMSA010000067.1:0-8776 GCA_031388865.1 Acidobacteriota bacterium
CGGCGGCTCCGTTTACGGCCTGACGCCCGGCTCGACCATCGGCATCTATCCTCCCGCCACCAAGGAGTTCAAACCGGAGACGCGCACGGCAGAGGCGCAGATCACGCAGGTCGACGCCTTCCAGGCGGAGGCCCGGCTCACGGGCAATGCGGTGATCGACCGCCGATCGCGCGCGGTCGTGCAGAAGAGGCGGTACGCGGACTTCCGGCTTCCCGTTCACTTCGATGCGGGCGTGGCGCCCGCGTTCGTGACGGCGGTGCAGAACGGACTGCGCGAGTTCCCCTTCATCGTTCCCACGAGCGATGGCGCAGTCGCGAAGCTCATGCTCGTCCGCCGCGGAGAGGAAGTGCTGCTCACCAGCGCGGACATCGCGGAGCTGTCGCCGCCCGTCCCTCTCTCCGACGGAAACGCGGCGACGCGCGTCTCAAACCAGATCGTGCAGTGGGCCGAGTGGTTCATGAAGCGCGCTCTGGACAACCCGGATGGTGACCTCCCGGTGACGATGACCATCACGCCCGCCTCCGGCTCGCCGCGAAGAGAGTTCACGAGCGGAGATCAGCTCAAGGTGACCATCACGAACGGGTCGGACCGGAACCTCTACTTCACCCTGGTCGACTTCTCGTCCGACGGAAGCAGCAGGGTTCTCTACCCGAAGGCTGGGCAACGCGATTTCGTCGCCCCGGGCACAGTGCTGACCCGCCGGTTTCAACTGACGGTGCCAACCGGACGAGCGCAGGTCATCGACACCTTCAAGCTCATCGCCACCGAGGAACCCATCCACTCCGAGGCTTTCAACCAGGACGCCGTCCGGAACGTGGACGAGATGGAGCCGCCACAGAACTCCCTCGCGCGTTTCCTGGCAAATGCAGCCCTCGGTCATCGTGGCGCGGAGGACGCGCCGGCCGAAGGGTGGGATTCCATCCAGCAGACGATCACCATTCGAGCGAACGCCACCCGTGCAGACAGCTTCATGCTTCACTTCGGTCCTGGCGCAGTCGATCCAGCAGGCGGCACGCGCGGGTCGCTGAGAGGATGCGATCCGGCGGAAAACTACGACCCGGCCAACCCCTGCTACAACGTGCGGCCGTTCGCGCCCCAACGCGACATCGTCGAAGTCGCGCTTCCCGCCGGCGACACGCGCAGCCTCCGCTCCGTCGGTTCGCTCTGGGACAAAGCGTATGAGCTGCGCGCCGCGACCGGCGCGCTGCGCGCGGAGCCCGCGCTCGAGGCCGACCTGAGCGACTGGCCCGTCGAGGATCCTACGTCCACGCGAGGCGGAATCCAGCGCACGGACAAACCGGGCGCCGCCAGCGACGCACTGTGGAGTCTGCGCCACATCGGAGCACCGAAGGCCTGGGCGCTCATGCAGGCCAACGGACGACTGGACGGAGAAGAAGGCCGCGACGTAGTGGTCGGTCATCCCGATACGGGATATCGCGAGCATCCGGAGACCTGGAACGCGGATCCCGCGAAGAGCGCAACGCTGGCCGCCGAGGGGTACGACTTCTACGCCGGCGACGCTGACGCGATGGATCCACTCGAGGCAGAAGGCCTGCTGACCAATCCGGGACACGGCACCAAGAGCAGCAGCGTCATCATCAGCCCGAAGGGAAAACAGTGGCCCAGCGCGAACGCGGGCGAGTTCGTCAGTGGCGTCGCTCCCGGCGCGCGGCTGATTCCCCTGCGCGTGCACAAGTCCGTCGTGCACTTCGATTCCACCAGGCTGGCGAAATCGATCTTCGCCGCAGCGGGAGGCGACGGTTCACCCCTGCGCAAGAAAGCCTCGGTCGTCTCCATCAGCATGGGAGGCCTCCCCAGCTGGGCGCTCTGGAAGGCGGTCCGTTTCGCCGAGAAGCAAGGCGTGATCGTCGTCGCTGCTGCCGGAAACGAAGTCCGCTTCGTGGTCTGGCCCGCGCGGTTCTCAGAGACCGTCGCCGTTGCCGCGAGCAACGTCGAGTGCGGAATCTGGGGAGGCTCCTCCGGCGGCCCCGCCGTCGACATCACGGCGCCCGGCGAATCGGTCTGGATGGCGCAGACCGACAAGGCCGGCACGTACAGCGTGCGCATGGGTCAGGGCACGACCTTCGCCACGGCCACGACTGCGGGTGTCGCCGCGCTCTGGCTCGACCATCACCGTGGCCCTGCTCTCGATGCGCTGAAGAGCGCCGGTCAGGTCACGAGCGCATTCCGCTCTGCGCTGCAGGCAACCTCGTGGCGTCCCGACTCGCCGCCTGCCCGGAAGCCAGACGGCGTGCAGTGCAAACCGCAGGCGCCCTGGAATGCAGGCGCGCTGGGTCCCGGGATCGTCAACGCAGCCGCTGCGCTGGCGCGGCCGCTACCCGCTCCCGGCGCTCCGCGCGTGGCCGAGGCAGACAGTGTCGATGAGCTTCCTCTGTTCCGGTCGCTCTTCGCGGAGAGCGTGCCTCCGGAGACGGTGCGCGCGCGTTACGCGTCGATCTTCGGAGCCACCTCGGACGCCAGTCGCGCCGCCGCGGAAGTGTTCGAAGCGGAGCTGATGCACCACTACGCAACCGATGAGGAAGTGCGCGGCCGGCTGGACATCGTCACGAACACGACAGGCACTGTGCCGCGCGAGGTTTACGCGTCGGTCCGCAAGGCCCTGCTCCGCCTCGATCTCTCGACCCGGATGCGCACCGTGCTGGAGGCCAACCCATGAGGCGTTCACATGTCTGGACCGCGCTTGCTCTCCTGCTGTTCTGCGCTTCACCCGTCGCGGCCGATGACGCCGTGCCGCCGGCGCCGAAAAAGTACGCGCTGCTGATCGGACTCAACGACTATCGCTACGCGGGATCGCTCATCAAGAAACTGGAGTGGGCGGTCAACGACGCAACGGAGCTCGACGTGGCACTGGAGAACCAGGGCTACGAGACGACCAAGCTCACCAACGAGGATGCCAAGCGGGAACACATCGTTGCGGAGCTGGCGAAGTTTGCTTCGATCGTTACGGAGGCGGACACCTTCCTGCTCTACTTTGCCGGCCACGGAGTCCGCAACAAACGGCTGAACCAGAAGACCTACTGGCTGGCCTACGAATCCAACCTGGCGGAGCTCGACGCGCGCGGCATCCGTCTCCCTCACTTGCTCGACTACCTGCAGGACATCAACGCGGGCAAGAAGCTGATTCTCCTCGACCACTGCTTCAGCGGAGAGATCGTCACCGCGGAAGTGCAACCGGGAAATACGCGGGACGGGGCGGCAGAGCTGCGGCTCGAGCGCGGCGCGTTCTCGGTCGACGACGTGACCGTCGCAGGAAACTCGACGTCGCGGGGGTTCGTCGTCATCGCCGCATCCGAGCGCGACGCTTTCGAGGTTCGCACCCTCGGCCACGGCATTTTCACCTCGGTGCTCCTGGAGGCGCTCACCTCGAGTGCGGCTGACCGGAACCAGGATGGCAGCCTGACACTCAACGAGCTCCGGGAGTATCTCGACACGAACGTCCCCACCCGCGCGCAGGAAAAGGTCGGGCGACCGCAGCAGATCGTCGAGACCGCATCCGGGCGAGGGCTGACAAAGTGGATCGTCGGACCCAACGTGGCGATCTCCGCGGCCAAACTCAAGCCGATCGTCGACAGGTACCAGGCCGGACTGACGGCCTGGAGCGCGCAGGGCCGCCTCACGCCGGAGCAGAAGAGCTGGCTCGCCGCGAAACTGAACGACTGGTACGAGAAGCTCAACGCCAACCAGCCCATCAGCGCCCGCGATCTGCAGGTCGTCACCGGCTTACGCGAGATTCTTGATTCGCCGGACATTCCCGACGATCTCAAACCGAACTACCTCGCTGCGATGGTTCAGCTGTGATCGGGAGGCCGGCCATGAGAAAGACTCTCGTCATCCTCGCTCTGACCGCCCTGCTCGGAACCAGTCCCGCCAAAGCGGGAATGCAGCGAAAAGAACCTTCGCACCGCTTTGCACTGATTGCGGTCACGAGCGCGGACCAGTCCACTGCTCTCGCGGATGTTCTGCGCCTGCACTACGGCTACGACCCGAAGAACGTCCGAGTGTTGGGCCGGACGGACGCGACATCGCGCAACCTGCAGGCGGCCATGGGCAAGCTCGCCGGCGAGACGGCACCGAGCGACTCTGTGCTCCTGCACCTCGAGGCAGCGACGACTGGGGAAGGCATCGACACGGCCTATCTGGTCGCTGGTGCGGTCCCCGGTGAGCGCTGGACGCACGTGACCATCCTGGACGTTGCCAAGGCTGTCTACTCGCTCCGGGCTACGACGGTCCTGCTCGTGTTTCCGATGTGCATCTCCCCGAAGTCGAGCGTCCAGGACACCCTCGGTCCGCTGTTCACGCAGCCGGGAAAGAACATCTCGCTCGTCACGTACTGCGCGCGCGGCGACGCGTCCGGAACACTCGCCTCGCATATCGCACGCGTGCTGCAGGGCGACCGAGCGGGAGATGTGCCGTTCGGCGTCGACGAGATCGGTGAGCTGATCCACGCCTCGGCACCGTTCGACGTGCGCACGTGGACGCCTCCCGCGTCGACCGGTGAGCCCTTCGTGTTTCTTCCAACGCGAGGCCGGCTCAGCTCGTACACCGCCATCCTGGCGAGTTCCGCCGCGGAGACGAAGCTGAAGGAGGTGGCGATCCAGGAGCTCGTTCAATCGCTGCTCTCCGAGCCGGCGGAACGCCGATCCGCATTGCTGTCCAACACGGGGGTGCTCCAGCAGCTCGCCGCCAGCGCGAGCGGTGCACCCACTCTCCGCCTGAAGGCGATCTGGGCGATGGGCGAGATCCAGCATCCCGCGGCGGCCACCACCTTCGAGACCATCTATTCGAGTGCGCCGGCCGACGCATCGCTGCGCCGCGCGGCAGTGGAAGCAGCCGCGAAGCTGCCTGCCGATGGGGGGGTGAAGCTCCTGCGCACCGCGCTGTCGGACGCGGAAGCCACCGTCAAGGTGGTCGCCGTCCGCAACCTCGGCGTGCGGCGCGACGAGCCCTCCCGCAGCACACTCGTCGCAATGGTGCAGAACGACGCGAATGCCGACGTCCGCATCGCAGCACTGCAGAGCCTCTCGCTCTTCACGGATCCGGACGGATCGCTCAAGACCGCGATTGCAGCGCTGCTCGAGGATCCCTCACCCGCGGTTCGGCGCGAAGCGGTGGCCACGTGGATCGCGCTCGGTGGAGTTGCCGCCACGGGCCCGCTCGTGGCGAAACTGGGCGTGGACACGGACGCGACGGTCAGACAGACCATCGCATACGCGCTGGGCCGGAAGACCCCCCCGGCCGAGGCGCTGGACCGTGTCGTCGGCGCGTTGCGCACGGCGGCAGCTACTGCGAATCCGCCGATCGTCCGAGAGGCCGCAATCTGGTCGCTCGGCGAGCTCGGGACGGCAGCGGAACAGTCCCTCCTCGCGGTCGTCAACAATCAGAAGGACGATCCGAAAATCATCGCCGCGGCGGCGCAGGCGCTCGGAAAACAGAAGAGCAGGCGCGCGGTCAAGGCGCTGCTCGATCTGCTCCGTTCGTCCGACGTGCAGATCGCGACGTCGGCGGCGAGCGCCCTGGGCGATATCGGCGACTCCAGCACGCGCGTGATCAGCGCGCTCTTCGACGCGGCGCGGACGGGAGATACGTTCCTGCGCGCGAAGGCGGAGAAAGCTCTCCAGAATCTCTCGCCGAAACGCATCGACCTCGTGCCGCTGCTGCGCGACAAATCTCCCGTCGTCCGGAGAGAAGCCGCGACGAAGATCGCCAGCGCGAAAGATCCGAACGACGTCCAGCTCCTCGCGCTGCTCCTCAGCGATCCCGACCCGACCGTTCGCGAGGAGGTTCTCGGCTGGTTGTCCCAGTACGAGGATGATGCGGCGAGGCAGCGGATCGGATCGATGATCAGCGATGAGGATCCATTTCGCCGCGAAGCTGCCGCACGCCTCATCGGAATGTGGAGATGGCCGGGAGGAACGTCTGCGCTCCTCAGCGGGGCCTCCGACGCCGATCCTCGCGTCCGCGCTCAATCCGTCCAGTCCCTCGGTCGTCTGGCCGCGCCGGCCACGGCGAAGAAGGTTCTGGAGGCCACCACCGATCGCGACCCGCTTGTGCGCCGGGCCGCAGCCGAAGCACTGTCTGCGTTCTCTTCGTCGCAAGCCGCCGCGGCGTTGCAGCGGATGTCGGAAGACCCCAACCCGGAAGTGCGTCAGGCGGCGATTGACGTCCTTCGCAAAAAACAGTGAGGAGGATCCGATGCACTCCTGGCTTCGCTCCCGTTGGCCTCTGGTCCGCCTGTCTGCGGCGTGGATCCTGATCGCGCTGCCTGTTGTCGCGCAGGACGCCATCGTGGACACCGCCGTTCGTCACGACACATCACCGCGGCTCAGTGGGATGCGCGCTTTGACGCCGGACAAGGAGGCGCCCCTGCGCGTCATCCCCATCGACCTCGTGCCGACCCGGACGCAAGGTCCGCGCGCACCGCTGAACCTCGATCCCGTCGTGCAGTCCGCGCGCAGCGGCTCGCGCGCTCCGATCGTCGACGCCGGCGACTTCGAAGGGCTGGGACGCACGTTCCCGCCGCCGAACGGAGACTTCGTCGTCCGCTCCGTGCCGCCGGACATCTCCGGCGCTGTCGGACGCACGCAGTACGTGCAGGCCGTGAATGCGTCGTTTGCGGTGTTCGATAAGGCCACCGGACTCCCGCTTCATGGACCGGCCGACATCAAGACCCTCTTCTCCGGCTTCGGCGGTCCGTGCGAGGAGGAGAACGACGGCGACCCCATCGTCGAATACGACCGCTGGGCCGGGCGCTGGATCATCACGCAGTTCCAGGTGAGCCAGGGGAACTCACAGTGCGTTGCGGTCTCCGCGACGGAGGACGCCACCGGCTCATATCACCGCTACGAGTTCCGCTACGACAAGATGAACGACTACCCGAAGCTGGGCGTCTGGCCGGACGCGTACTACATCACCTTCAACATGTTCCGCCCGGCGAGCGGCGCGCGCGCCTGCGCCTATGAGCGGGCGAAGATGCTGGTGGGACAGGTCCCACGCCAGGTGTGTTTCCAGCTCAGCACCGCCTTCTGGAGCCTGCTGCCGGCGGATTCCGAGGGGGGTGCGCCGCCTCCGGCCGGGACGCCCAATCCCATGTTGAGCCTGGGTCCCGCCTCGCGCTCTCTGGATCTCTGGAACTTCAGCGTGAACTGGACCAACCCGGCTCTTTCGACATTCGGTGCCGGTGCGAATCATCTTCCAAACCGCTCCATCGCCGTGGCGCCGTTCAACGACGCGTGCAGCGGCACGAACTGCATCCCGCAGAAAGGCACCCCCAACAAGCTCGACTCCCTCGGCGAGCGCCTCATGCAGCAGGCGTCGTACCGCCGCTACGCGAACCACAACTCGCTGGTCGTCAACCATTCCGTCGCGGTTGCGAATTCGACGGCGATGTCGGGTGTGCGCTGGTACGAGCTGCGCGACGTGCATGGCACGCCGGTCGTGTTCCAGCAGGGAACGTTCGCACCCGACGCCGTGTCGCGATGGATGGGCAGCGCGGCCATGGACGGCGCCGGGAATCTGCTGATCGGATACAGCGCGTCCAGCGCGGACATGTTCCCGGCCATCCGCGTTGCGGGGCGGACGCCGGCCGATGCCCTGGGCACGTTGTCGACGGAGATGACCGTCATCGACGGAGGCGGCTCGCAGACGCAGCACGAGCGATGGGGCGACTACAGTCCCATGTCGGTCGATCCTTCGGACGACTGTACGTTCTGGTACAGCACAGAGTATCTGGCGGAGACGGGCGTGTTCAACTGGCACACGCGGATCTCGCGGCACCGCTTCTCCACGTGCGGCGGGGGTGGAGGCGACCCCGCTCCCGCACCGAGCTCGCAGCGCATGCTCTACACCGCGACCCAGAGCGGGAACCGCGATGTGTACGCGGTGACCGTGCCGGCGGGTTCCATCGTGCGGCTGACCAGTCACGCGGCTGCGGACTACGCTCCCGCGGCGAGCCCGGACGGGCGATCCATCCTCTTCCTCTCCGAGCGCGATGGGTCGCCGGAGATCTACGTCATGAACGCGGACGGCTCCTCGCAACGCAGACTGACTACCAACACGATCCGCGAGGAAGACGTGGCGTGGTTCCCCGGCTCGACGAGCGCGCCGATCATGGCCATCGCCGAGGGAGTCGCGTCACGCAACATCGACATGCCCGCGGGCGCGCCGGCACCGCGTCCGACGGCATGGGGAGGCGACGGCGCCATGCTCAGCGTTCACGAGAAAGGCGCCACACTCGACCTTGGATGCGACGTGGGCGAGTTGCTCGCGCCGCTGCCCGCGTCCGGCGCGTTCGACATCCCCGGCATCTACGAGATGCAGCCTGGCGGGCCGGATGGACCCGATGCCAACGCGATCCGGCGCGTCGCCGCGCGCTTCATCGGCCGCGTGGACGGCGAGCGCGTGACGCTGCGCGTCGTCCCCGAGGGCGCGACCGGGCCGATCGGGCCGCTGACGCTCCAGCGGGGCCGTCAGTCCCGGGTGGTGCGCTGCGCGCCGCCGGTCGTGCGCTGAAATTCGCACGTTCAACGGGCGGCCGGCAGGCCGCCCGTTGTTGTGGCGCGGTCAGGATTCACGCCCGCGTAGCGAGCGTTCCACGCCGGAGGCGTGGTGGCAAATAGCCGGTGGTTGAGCGCGTAGCGCGGGTACCACCGGAACGTGTGATGGGTTTGTATTTGCGCCCCGGCAGGGGCGCGGGATCCGCGGGAGCTTTCGTGGGACCGCACGCCCAGTCCGGGGGTCCTGCGCCCCTGCCGGGGCG
>JANMSA010000603.1:0-7245 GCA_031388865.1 Acidobacteriota bacterium
GCCTCCAGCGGCCACCGCCTAGCCCACTCCTAGTGTGGTGTGTCGCAAATATCCATGCATGCTGCAGCACGCTGCAGGCTCGCTATCGAACCTCCATTGGCCGTATCACGCAGTTCTATTCGCGACACACCACACCAGGCACTTGATGGTTGAGAGAATCGGTGCTTCGCGAAAGTGACGTCCAGGCGCGAAACCGCAGACAACCGACAACTGACAACCAGGTAACGGCCGGCCAAGCGCGGCGCTACTCGTTGGCCGCTGCTGGTTTCTCGATCGGCGCGCGGTAATCGCACTCGGTGTTGTTGCACATCTCGATGTGCCCCTCTTTCTTCGTCTCCTTCTCCATCAGATAGGGAGCGTGGCATTTGGGGCAGGGGCGTGCGACGGGGCGGTTGTTCATTGCGAACTCGCACTTTGGATAGCGGTTGCACGCGAAGAACACTCCCCTGCGGGAGATGCGCTCGACGAGCTCGCCCTCTTTGCAGGTCGGGCAGGCGACACCGGTGGGCTTGGGCGGGGTCGACTTCTTTCCGCCGATCTTGCGAATGGTCTTGCAGTCCGGATAGCCGGCGCATGAGAAGAAGGGACCGTAACGGCCCGACTTCAGCACCATCTCCTTGCCGCAGTTCTCACACGGCGGTTGTGGCTCGGAGGGGAGGCTGGCCGCCGCCTTCATCAGCTTCGGGTCCTTCGTGTTCTTGCAGTCGGGGTATCCGGTGCACGCGAAGAACTGACCGAAACGCGAGCGCTTGAGCGCCATCGGCTTGCCGCACTTGTCGCAGATGATCTGCTCTTCTTCCGACGTGGCCTCGGCCGCATCGCCTTTGGCCATTTCCTTCGTGGTCTTGCACTCGGGATAGTTCGAGCAGGCCATGAACTCGCCGAAGCGGCCGAACTTGATGACCATGCCGGATCCGCAGTTCTCGCACTTCTCGTCCGTCTCCAGACCCGTGCCCTTGACCTGGGTCATCTCCTTGCCGGCGCGCTCGAGGTCGTGATTGAACTTCACGGAGAACTCGCGAATGGACTGCGTCCACTCGAGCTTTCCATCTTCGATCTCGTCGAGCTCCTGCTCCAGACGGGCCGTGTAGGTCTCGTCGATGATGTCGCCGAAGGATTGCTTGAGCAGCTTCACGACGAGGGAGCCCAGGTGTGTCGGGTGGAACTTGCCCTCATGCTTGTAGGTGTAGTCACGGGCCTGAATCGTGGTCAGGATCGCTCCGTAGGTAGAGGGGCGGCCGATGCCGTTTTCTTCCAGCGCTTTGACCAGCGTTGCTTCGGTGAAGCGCGGCGGCGGCTGGGTGAAGTTCTGTTTCGTGTCGAGGCCGAGGAGCTCGAGGACGTCGCCTTCGCTCAGCGGCGGCAAGGCTTTCTCGTTCTTCTTCTCGTCGTCCTCTTCTTCGTCGTCCTCTCCCGGGGCGTCTTCGAAGACGGCCAGGAAACCGGCGAACTTGCGGACTTCGCCTGACGCGCGGAGGGTCAGGTTTGCCACGGTGATGTCGGCATCGGTGACGTCGAAGAGCGCGGGCTTCATCTGCGAGCCGACGAAGCGATCCCAGATCATCTTATAGAGGTTGTACTCCTCTTTCGTCAGGTAGTCCTTGACCTTCTCCGGGTCGAGATCCATGGACGTGGGGCGGATGGCCTCGTGGGCGTCCTGAGCTTGTGCTGCTTTTTTGACCTTATAAAAATTCGGTTTATCGGGAAGAATATCGCTACCATATTTCGCAGCGATATATTCGCGCACTTCCGTGAGTGCCTCATCGCTGGTGCGGACCGAGTCGGTACGCATGTAGGTGATGAGACCGGCGAACCCGGACGCCCCCAGCTCCTTGCCTTCATAAAGCTTCTGGGCAACCTGCATGGTGCGCTTCACCGGCCACTTGAAGCGGTTGTAGGCGGTGCGCTGCAGGGTGGAGGTGATGAAGGGCGGTGCGGCCGACTGCTTCCGCTCCTTCCGCACCACCTCGGTGACGAGGTACTTCCCGCTCTTCAGCGCGGCTTCGATCTTCCGGGCCGTCTCCTCGTTCGGGACCTCAGCCTTCTTTCCGTCGATCTTCGCCAGCTTGGCGATGAACGCCGGCGGCACCTGCGCGGAGAGCTTCGCGGCGAACGACCAGTACTCGACCGGGAGGAACGCTTTGATCTCGTCCTCGCGGTCGACGATCATCTTCATGGCCACGGACTGCACCCGGCCTGCGGAGAGCCCGCGGCGCACTTTGTCCCAGAGCAGGGGAGAGATCTTGTAGCCGACCAGGCGATCCAGAACGCGACGGGCCTGCTGGGCGTTGACCTTGTTCATGTCGATCTCGCCCGGAGACTCGATCGCTTTCTTGACCGCCTTCTTGGTGATCTCGTGAAACAGGACCCGGCGGACCTTCTTGGAGTCGCCGCCGAGGAGGTTCATGACGTGCCAGCCGATCGCTTCTCCTTCCCGATCAGGGTCGGAGGCGATGTAGATCGTCGTTGCTTTTTTGGCGGCGGCTCGCAGCTCGCTGACTACCTTCTCTTTGCCTTCGAGGATCTCGTAGGTGGGGAGGAAGGTGACCTCATCGACGCCGAGCTCGCTTTTGGGGAGATCGCGGACGTGGCCGACGGACGCTTTGACGATGTAGTCACTCCCGATGAACTTGTTGATGGTCTTCGCTTTCGCGGGAGACTCGACGATGACGAGGTTCTTGGCCATTAGTGAACGCCCCCAACTCCGCGGCGTCGGTCGGGAATTCCGGACGGCGCTCTGGCGGAGACCATATCAGAGGGGCGCGGATCACGGTAAATGCCTACTCGCCGTAGACGTTAAGCTCACGCGGTTGTCGGTTCTGGGTTGTCAGCTGTCTGCGCTGCATCGTCCAAGTGGGAATGGTTTCCGAGTGCCGCCGAGGAGGTTGCGGGCTCGGCGAGCCTGGCGCCCAGGCCGCAGAAGCCCAGACAACCGACAACTGAAAACCGACAACGCCGCGCAGACGGCATGGACAACCGACAACTGAGAACCGACAACCGCCGGCAAAGCGCGGCCGACTACTCTTCTTCTTCGTCGTCCGCGCCCGCGCTCTTGTACTTCTTGGTCTTGTTGTAGAGCGTCTTGTAGGAGATGCCGAGGATTTCGGCCGTCTTGCGGCGGTCGCCGTCGGTCATCGTGAGCGTTTCCTCGATGACGATGCGCTCCACTTCTTCCATCGGCTGACCGAGAGGAATGGTGACGGCGTCCTTGGAGCGCTTGCGACGGTTGCCGGCGAGCTTATCCGGCAGACACTCGACGGTGAGGACTTCCGTACGCGCCATGATGAACGCACGGTTGATGACGTTGCGCAGCTCGCGAACGTTGCCGGGCCACTCGTAGGCCTGCAGCGCCTCGATGAAGTCGGGGTCGATCCTCTCCACCTTCTTCTCTTCCGTCTCGTTCAGCTTCTGGAGGAAGAAGTGCGAGAAGAGTGGGATGTCCTCGAGACGGTTGCGCAGCGGCGGAACTTCGATGGGAAAGACGTTCAGCCGGTAGTAGAGGTCCTCGCGCATCTTCCCGTCGTTGATCGCGCGTGCGGGGTCGCGGTTGGACGCGGCGATGATGCGCGCGTCGATGTTGATCTCGTCGTTGCCGCCCACGCGGCGGAAGCGTCCCTCTTCGAGCACGCGCAGGAGCTTGACCTGCAGCTCGATGGGCATCTCCGTGATCTCGTCGAGGAAGACCGTGCCGCCCTTGGCCATCTCGAAGTAGCCCTCGCGGCGTTTGATGGCATTGGTGAAGGCGCCCTTCTCGTGGCCAAAAATCTCCGACTCGATGAGCGTCGGCGAGATCGCGCCGCAGTTGAAGGCAATGAACGGCTTGTTGCGGCGGCGCGACAGGTAGTGGATCGTATTGGCGACCACTTCCTTGCCGGAGCCGGATTCGCCCACGATGAAGACGTTCGCGTCGGTGTTCGCGACCATCTCGATCTCTTCGAAGAGGCGCTGCATGCGGGGCGACTTCCCGACCAGGTGGCCGAGGGCGCCCATCTTCTGCAGCTGGCGCCGGAGCTCGAGGATCTCCTGCTTCATCAACTGCTTGTCTTCGATGGTCTTGAGGATCACCTGCAGCCGGGGCAGGTCGACCGGCTTGGTGACGTAATCCTCGGCGCCCACTTTCAAAGCCTTCACTGCGGAATCAACGGTCGCGTGGCCCGTGAGGATGATGACGGACACATCGGGAAAGGTCTCTTTGATGCGGTGCAGCAGGTCGAGCCCGGAACCATCCGGCAGCTTGAGATCGACGATGGCGACGTCGGGCACGAGTTTGTTGATCGCGTTCCAACCGGCTTTCACCGTGTCCGCGACCTCCGGCTCATAGCCCCACTCTTCCACGACATCGGCCATGCCGGCGCTGGTGGCGCGATCATCATCGATAATGAGGACTCTTTTCATCGTGCTCCCAAAGGCAGAGACAGCCGGAGGACGACCTTATCACGATCCTGCGTGGCGTTCAGCTCACCACCATAAGTCTCCGTGATGACACGCGCTGTGGCTAGCGAGAGGTCCGGGTGGCCCTCGGAATCGGTGTGGTAGAACTTGAAGATCTTGGTCAGCTCGAAGTCTGGAGTGCCCGTGCTGCCGGACGCGGTGACAGCGAAAGACGCCCCCTCCAGCTCCGCGGCCGCGTTGAAATCGGCGAAGAGACTGGCTGCGCCCTCGAAGAACAGCTCATAGGCCTGCCGGATTCTCGCCTCGTGGCAAATGACGATGGCTGTGCCGCTGGCGGCCAGCGCGAATCCCGCGGACGCGCCCGCGTCGTTGCTCAGCGGAACGACATCGATTCCCCCGGCCGGCCCCTCGTTCCGCGGTGGAGTGGAAAGGAGGAAGAACGCGTCGAAGATCCGTCCGAGCCGGCGCATCTCCGTCTCGATCGCCCTCGTGTACGTACCGATCTTCTCGTCCTCATCCGCGCCGATCTTGCGCAGCCTCATCCGCAGCAGCTCGAGGTTGAGCACCGCGACGTTCAGCGGCGTCTTCAGGTCGTGCGCAGTATCCGCACTCCGCTGAAAGCTCGCGCGCGCGAAATGTTCGAGCCAGGGCTCCATTGGACGTCGACGGTGATGCAAACATGAGGCCGGTGCGCTTTCGCGCGTTGTCGGTTGTCGGTTGTCGGTGCAAGCCGAGCCTAACGTGTCCCGTCAGCCGAGACCTTGCAGACAACTGACAACTGATCACCGACAACGCGTCGAAGACACTTCAATGCTCCCGATACAGACTGATCTTGGCGATCGACTCTTCCAGCCTCGCTTCGACGAGCTGGAACTCGGGGTCGTGCGAGGAGAGGTACGCCATCTCTTTCTCGGCCGCGGCGCGATCCTGCTCCGCTTCTGCGCGATCGACTTCCGAGGGCAGGAAGCCGCGCTCCGCGAGCACGATCACTCGATCCGGCAACACCTCGACGAACCCCCAGGAGATCACAAGCTGCTCGATTTTCGCTCCGGTGCGGTAACGCACGGCGCCGATGCGGAGCATCGCCAGAAGGGGCGTATGTCCTGGCAGGATGCCGATCTCGCCGTCGGTTGCCGGGAGAATCACCTCGTCGACCTGCGCGTCGACAATCTTTCGCTCACGCGTGACGATGGTGAGACTGATCTTGGTCGGGAGATCGGCCATCGTCCTGCCTAGGCCGCCTCGCGCTTCATCTGCTCGTACTTCTCGAGCACCTGTTCGATCGTGCCCTGCAGCAGGAAAGCCTGCTCCGGGATGTCGTCATGCTTGCCGTCCACGATCTCGCGGAAACCGCGGATCGTGTCCGCGATCTTCACGTACTGTCCCTTGATGCCGGTGAACTGCTCGGCGACGTGGAACGGCTGCGAGAGGAAGCGCTGGATCTTCCGGGCCCGGGCGACGATCACCCTGTCCTCTTCCGACAGCTCATCGATGCCCAGAATGGCGATGATGTCCTGAAGGTCCTTGTACTTCTGCAGCACGGCCTGGACGGCGCGTGCGGTGTTGTAGTGCTCATCACCCAGGATGCGCGGGTCGAGAATCTTAGAGGTCGATGCGAGCGGATCGACGGCTGGATAAATGCCCAGCTCCGCGATCTGACGCGAGAGCACGGTCGTGGCGTCGAGGTGAGCGAACGCGGTCGCAGGCGCGGGATCCGTGAGGTCGTCCGCGGGAACGTAGATGGCCTGCACGGAAGTGATCGATCCCTTCTTGGTCGAAGTGATGCGCTCCTGCAGCTCTCCCATTTCCGTGGCCAGATTGGGCTGGTAGCCGACGGCGCTGGGCATGCGGCCGAGCAGCGCAGAAACCTCCGAGCCCGCCTGCGTGAAGCGGAAGATGTTGTCAATGAACAGAAGCACGTCCTGCCCTTCGACGTCACGGAAGTACTCGGCGACGGTGAGACCGGTCAGGCCGACGCGCAGGCGCGCTCCCGGCGGTTCGGTCATCTGTCCGTAGATCAGCGCCGCCTTCGACTTCGAGGGATCGCCCGGCGTGATGACACCCGTCTCCTCGAACTCGAGGTAGAGGTCGTTGCCTTCGCGCGTGCGCTCGCCGACGCCGGCGAACACGGAGAACCCACCGTGTTGCTTGGCAACGTTGGTGATGAGCTCGAGGATCAGAACGGTCTTGCCGACACCTGCGCCGCCAAACAGGCCGGTCTTGCCGCCCTTGGTGTATGGCTCGAGGAGGTCGATGACCTTGATGCCGGTCTCGAACATCTCGATGGAGGTGGACTGGTCCTCGAAGAGCGGCGCAGAGCGGTGGATGGACCACTTCGTTTCGGAGTTCACCGGGCCGCGCTCGTCGACGGGCTCGCCGAGGACATTGAGGATGCGGCCGAGGGTCTCCCGGCCGACGGGGACCATGATCGGCGAGCCCGTATCGAAGGCTTTCATGCCGCGCACCATTCCGTCCGTCGGCTTCATCGCGATGCAGCGCACCTGGTTCTCGCCGACGTGATTCGCCACTTCTACGACGACGTCGATGGGCACCTTTCCGAGTTCCCCGTTATCCACGATGCGGATCGCGTTGTGGATCGCGGGAAGATGACCTTCCGCAAACTCGATGTCGACAGCCGGGCCGATGATCTGGACGACGCGGCCGGTCTGGTGATCCGTTGCTTCCGTTGCCATGTGTGTTCTCCGATTCGCAGAACGATGAACGCGGAACGATGAACGATGAACCCCGCCACCCGCGGAGCCTTCGTTCATCGTTCATCGTTCATCGTTCATCGTTCATCGTTCATCGTTCATCGTTCATCGTTCATCGTTCACCGTTCACCGTTCATCGTTC
>JANMSA010000637.1:0-4025 GCA_031388865.1 Acidobacteriota bacterium
AAGCGTGGCATGCACCGCCATCTTTGCGATCATCCAGGGGGTCGCCGTGACCCCGTCCGGCGAACCGGTACCCGGCCTCACCATTCGCGACTCGCTGGTCCGCACCGGGCATACGTTTGTCGTCGACCAATGGCCCGGCGCTCCGCCGGGAACCTATCAGATCTTCAACGACAACTACGGTCGCGAGCTGAGCCGTGACGTCGAGACCGTGCGCGTCATCGGAAGCGACGGCACCCGTGGCTTCAGCGCGAACTTTGTCTTCGAGGCGGGGGAGTGTCACGTGGCCAAGCGCAGCGGACCGGACACCGTCATCGTGCACTCGCTGCCGTGAAGCGCGTTGCACGCGCGATCGCGAACGAGCTCGGGATCAGCACTCCGGCCTGGAACGCTGCCCTCGAGGAGCGCGCACCGGACGCCCCCCGCAACCGTCGCGAGTTCCTCGCCGCACTCGGCGCGCTCTCGGCCGCCGGCCTCGTGCCGCGAGACGCATGGGCCGCGACCGCGAATGGCTCGACAACAACAAGGGCCGCGCGAGCCACCATGGGTCTTGCTGCGCCCGACGACTTCACATTCGCGCCCGGGCTGGTGTACCTGCAAACCGGTTCGCTCGGGCCGACACCGCGACCGGTGCTTGACCGCACCGTCGCCGCGTGGAAGGAGCTCGAGCTCAATCCGTCGTCCTACGGATATGGCGTTCATGAACATGCGATGGACGACGTGCGCGCGAAGGCGGCCGGGTTCATCAACTGCAGGACTGACGAACTCGTCCTCACCAACTGCACCACGGAGGGGATGAACTGGGTCGCGCAGGGGATGACCTTCAGGCGCGGCGACCGCGTCCTCACCACCGATCAGGAGCACCCGGGCGGCCGGGTCGGCTGGGACTGGGTCGCGCGGCGCTACGGCGTCGTGCTCGACGTCGTGGAGATCCCGCCAGGGGAACATGACGCACACGCCATCGTCGACCGGTTCGCAAAGCGGATCACGCGTCGCACCCGCGTGCTCTCTTTCTCGCACCTGCTCAGCTCGACCGGCCTGCATATGCCCGTAGCCGCACTGTCGGCGCTGGCGCGGTCGCGCGGATGCATTGCTTTGGTCGACGGCGCGCAGGCCCTCGGCGGCACGCCGGTTGACGTCCGCGCGCTCGGCTGCCACGCATACGCAACCAGTGGGCACAAGTGGCTGCTCGGCCCGAAAGGCACGGGGCTTCTCTACCTGAGCGAGGAACTTGGAACCCGGGTCGATCCGATCGCCCTGCAGATGGGCCGTGCCGCGTACTCCGCATCATCCGGAGTCACGAGCATTCCGAGCGTGCTCGGGCTCGGTGCGGCGATCGATTACGTCTCGGCGATCGGCATCGATCGCATCGAGGCACACAACCTCGTCCTGCGAGGTCGGCTTGTCGCAGCACTCCATGACGTGCCGAAGGCGAGCGTCGTCAGCGCGCCTGCTGGCCCGCTCGCTTCGGCGCTGCTGACCTTCCGGCTTTCGGACGACATTGAGAGCCTGGCGCTCCAGCTGCGGATGCGCGAGAAGCACCGGATCGAGCTGAAGGTGGTGCCGAAGAACTGGTTCAACGGAATCCGGGTCTCCACGCACCTGTTCAACACCGAGCAGGATGTCGATGCGATGGTCGCGGCATTGAAACGTGAACTCGCATGACGGTGTACGAGTGAACGGTCAGGTCCGGTCGATTGTCTCCGCCCTCTGGTTCTTGCTCACCTACGGCGCAATCAGCGTGGCATTGATCTGGGTTGCGATCATGGGACGATTCCCAGCTGCCGAGCAAGAGATCTACCGGTCCCGGATCAGCCTGAGCATGAGTTGGCTCATTCCGACGTGGGTGTTCGCGGCGTTCGCCCATCTGCTGTCACTCGCCGTTACATCGGGAGCACTACCTCCGACGGCAAGGTCCACCAGAATGCGGGCCCTCCTGTCGACACTATCCGCCATCGTTGCGCTGCTGGTTGGATACACCAACGTGCCGTCGTTGGTTTACAGGTGGAACGAGGGACTGTTGGGCCCGGCTACGATGTGGGTCATCGTGACCGTGTCGGCGGTCAACGCCGTGCTCGCCACGCTGGTGTGCGTCACGCTCGTCGTTATGGTGTCACGGCGAGCGCAACTTGCTGCGGTCATGCTGCTGATGCTGCCATACCGCGATACCCGCGCGGCGCGCCCCCGGCCCATGGCCGCAACGAGCGCGCTGGGATGTTGCGTCGGTGCCGCCGCGGCTGTGGTTTATGGCGTGCCAGGGAAGGATGGAACCGGCTCACTGATACCCGGATCGTGACGCCCTCGGCGGGGGGTGCGTTCACATCGAACCTCGTCTGTCACCGCCACCACCTGAACCCATACACTGCCGTTGGGAGATTCCATGCGCTTCATGATCCTCATCAAGGCCACTCCCGATTCCGAAGCCGGCGGCATGCCGGGTGAAGAACTTCTGACCGCGATGGGCAAGTCGAAGGAGGAGGCGATCGAGTGGGTGAAGCGCTGTCTCAATCCGATGCCTGGCACCGAAGCCGAGATCGAGATCCGACCTGTGTTCGAGAGCGAAGACTTCGGCGACGAGTTCACGCCCGAGCTGCGTGAGCAGGAAGAGCGGCTGCGTGCGCGGGTCGAGGGGACGCAGCAGGGTTGAGAAGCTCATCGATGACTCGGACCTCGGCGTTCATCCTCTTCGGGCTGTGGTGTTACACAGCCGCGTTCGGGTGGGGCATCGCTCGGCTGAGGGATGGGTGTGGCTCTGGCTGCTCATCGAATTCGGCAGCGGCATTGGTCACCCTGTCATAGCCTTGATGCGGGGCGCATACTTTCCCGGCGTAGTCACGGCACCGGTGTTGCTCGCACTCTCAGCTTACTTGGCGGCGCGGATGTGGCGGATCGAACGTCATCCGCGGTCCGCCGTATGACAACGCTATGTGGCCGACCACCAATAGAGTTGCTTCCATCCGCGAGACTTGCTCACGCCTGCGTTGTGTGCGCGGCGGGGATGAAGGCTCGCGGAGGCGCACACGTCACTTCGACGCTTTGCTCTCATTCCACTTGACGACGGCTTGACGCGGTCGGGTTCACTTGTTCTCTCACTTGAACCTGGAGAGTTCCCCGTGCGCGATGCCGTCATCCTCGCCCTGGTGTGCCTTCTGCCCGCCGCCCTCGTAGGCCAGAGTCCGAGCAGCCCCGTTGAACGGGCTCAACGACGATTCTCACTCGTTCTCGAGGGGGGAGGCAGTCTCGGTGGTCCGAGCGCGGGGCTCGCCGCGCAACTTCGTCAGGCCGGGTTCGATGACACCGCACCGGGGGGGTGCTTTTTTGGCTGCTACGGGCCGACGAACCATCCGACGCAAGAGAGACCGAGTGGGGCTGGGGGCTGGACCGCTCGGTACGCCATTCGCCGCACGTTGGCTGTTGGTGTCGGCTTCGGCAGGACTGCCCTAGGCGGCTCCTCAGGCTACCGGGCAAGCGGCGACTCAGGATTCGGTGACTACGTCCGGAGTCACTGGGATGCGACGATCATATGGGCGGGAGCGTTCTGGATGCCGCATCCAGCTCTTCGCCTCGGTGGCGGACCGGCGCGGTACCAGTTGGAGGGAGTGACGATGCCGTTTCGCGTTTCGAGGGTTGGCCTCATGGGCGAGGCGGGGGCGGAACTCCCCGCGAATCGGAGATTCTTCCTGAACCTTGGCGTCCGAGTCCACCTCGTGCCGGCAACGGACGTCGAGCATGGCTACATCGACAGCGTTCCGATAACGCTCCGCCCGAACTGGACGCACGCAGCGCTGCTCGCAGGCCTCGGCATCCGCCTTTGAGACGACGCGGCATAACCAGCGCTTGCTGCTAACGAACGGGCTCGAGGCCCTCAGGCGGAACGGGTTACCACCCTGTTCAGAATCTACGATCCGCTGTAGATCAGAGATATAAGGCGGAATGGGTTGCCGCATCTCGTTGCATTTGAGACGTGCACCGAGGTTCGACCCGCATCAACATGGGCGCCTCGTAGCGAGGCGGCGAGCGGCGCTCCC
>JANMSA010000638.1:0-7856 GCA_031388865.1 Acidobacteriota bacterium
GAATCGCCCACACCACCATCCAGTTCGAGTTCGCGATGTGCGCGCCGGACGATCCCTCGTGCGTGCCGTTTCGCAGAGCAGGGACGAGGGGGTAGGGACCAGGGCGGACTTGCTTCCCTCGTCCCTCGTCCCTACCCCCTCGTCCCGTCAATACGTGAACGTCACCACCGCGCGCGTGACGCCGTTCGGCAGCTGCATGGCCAGGTTGGGGGAGAGCGCGTAGAACGGGCGGAGGTCGATGGCGTTCGACAGGAGGGTCGTCCCTGAGGCGGCGCAGACGTCTCCGACGCGTTGTACGTTCTCGATGGGACGCTTGACACGCATGTTGGTGTAGATGCGGTTCACCTCGTCGCGCAGTGCGCCATCCGGTTTCTGCAGATACGTCTTTGCGAGGGACGTGACGGCAAACTCCTCGCGCGCGACACGGCCGCTGGCGTCATACGTGTAGCCGATCGTCGCCGCCCAGTCGGTCTTGGGCGAGCCCTCTGCCGGAAAGCCTTCGTAGCCGCCCTTCAGCGCAACCGACGCGAGCGCGTCGTCCTGATACGAGTAATCCGCGGTCATGCCGATGAGGTGATTGCAGGCCGCCACGTTCTGGTACTGCACCTGCTGCCGGGCGATGTGACCGCGGGCGTCATAGGTGTACTGAGTGGTGTAGCGCGTCGCGTCGATGATCAGCTCCTCGCGATCGAGCAGCCAGACGCCTTCGCCTTGCGGGTGCGCCACGTACGTCAGAATCTCGCCCCCGGTGCTGGAGATCACTTTCTCGAGAAAGACCGGACCTTGCACGAAGCGAACGTCCTTGTTTCCCTCAATCACGTCGCCGGAGTACGTCCAACCCTCAGCTTTCCTGGCGCTCAGGATCGACTGCTGCCGCGCCGCCGTGTAGCGCAGCGACTGCAACATGGTGCCGTCCTTCCACAGGCAGGGCAGCACTTCATTCCGATCGAAGCGCTCGTCCGCGAAGTACGTCGCGCGGGTTGCAGACGCCCCGGCGACGCAGGGCCTCGTGTTCCACACGGCGGACTTCACGAGATAGGGTCCGTGCCAGCAGCGCTCGCACCACGCCGCGCCGGCCGGCAGCTTGCGGCCGCAGAACGAACAGACGATCTTGGTTTGCTGGTCGTCGACCTCGCGCTGCAGCCCGAAGACACGCTCGTCCACGAGCGCCTTTTTGTCCCGATCCGCCTCGAGCTCGACGTAGCGGCGGAAGCGCTCGATGGCTTTCTCGAATTGCCCCTGCTTTTCGAGCACCACGGCCTGATTGAACACGGCCGCGGCGTCGGCCGGACGAAGCTGCTCGGCCTGCCGGAAGAGGCGGAGGGCATCCTCCAGCTCTCCCCGTCCGTAGACGAACTTCGCTCGATTGAAGATGTCAGTGTACTCCTGGTCGGCCTGACGCTTCTTCTGCAGCTCGCGCTGAAAATCGAGCTCCATCTGCAGCCTGGCGATGAGCGCCTTCTCGGCGCCTTCAGGGTAGAGCCGCAGATAGCGTTCCGACGCCACCTGCGCCTCGAGATAGCGACCCGCGCGCGCGAGCACGACCGCCATGTTGTAGAGCACCGGCGGCTGATCCGCCTTCAGGGTGTTGGCTTTGGCGTACTGGTCATAGGACGAAGCGTAATCCGCCATCTCTGCGAACTTTTTTCCAAAGAACACAGCCTTCGCGTACTCATCTTCGGCGGTCGCGGCAGCCTGCGGCTCCTGAGCAAGGACGCCGGCGGTGAGCAACATCAAAACGACGAGCGTGCGCTTCATCGCAGGAAACCCTCCACCACGGTGGTCAGCCACAACCGTTGATCTTCGGTAGGCTGCGACTTCGCAAGCACGACGTAGAGCGCATGCCTCTTCTGTTCACTCGTGAACGCGCCCGAGTTGTCGCGCAAGACCCTCTCCGGCGCGTTCGAGATGGCCGCGTCGATGTCGAAAACGACATCCGACGCGTCTTTCGGAGCCCAATGCGAGCGAATGTCCTGGCCGAAGAGCCGGGCCACCAGAGTCACGCGGTCGTCCTCCGTCAGAACATCGCGGGCCGCGGCGGCAAGCCTGCTGCCGGTGCCCGATCCCTCGATGATCGACCGGAGATTCGAAAGCAACTGGATCCGTTCCATGGCCGCTTCGAAGATCCGCGTCTTCACGTTCTCGTCGCCGATGGCGCTGGAAGCGCGGAGCACGTTCTGGATCCGCTGCGTCTCATAACTCACGAAGCGCTCCGCCGTGTCCTGCGCAGTCTGCTGTTCCTCTTCGGATGCCGGTTCCGGAGTGGAGTCGACTTCCGGTTGCGGCTCGACACGCGTCTCTTCCATCGGCGCGGGCGGTACCGTCGTCGCGACGGCGACGGTGGGCGGCGGGGCCTTTTCCCGCGGAGCTGCAGGAGCACTCTCGCCCCGTGCCACCGGAGAGGGAGAGTCCGAGCCGATGAGAGGTAAGTCGAGTGCTGCGACGGATGGCTTGGAGGTGTCGATGGTCAGCGTCGCCCGGAGATCGTCCGGCGACGTCGTCACGACCGCGGTTGCGCTCTGCGGCAACGGGACGATCTTCGGCCCTGTGAGAAGCGGCGTCGAGGGCGGATCCGCATAGAGGCCTCGAACGATCTCCGAGTCGCTGGGTACCTTGTTGTCGAGAAGACGCTCGCGCACGCGCAGACGGATCTCTTCCGCGCTGCGAAGCTGGAGAAGGCGCTGCTGTTCGCCAAGGAATGTCGCGCTCGACCGCTCGGTGGACATGTCGCAATGGCAGGGGCCGATGCGGTCCGGCGGATACTGCTGCTCTTTCACGTCGCGGAAGAAGCCGACCACCTTCGCGTTCGCGGCGAGCTGCTGCTCGCGTGCTCGCTCGCATGCCACCTGCGTGGAGAAAGGCGCGGGCGTGTAGACCTCCGTGAACGTACGTTGATCCGGACGGTACAGGGACGAGTGATAGTGGAACGCCTCGCACGGGCGACCGGCCGGTGCCGCTGGGCACACCAGCGTCTGGGCGGCGGCACTCAGAGACACAAGACAGCCGGCGATCAGGATCAACCTTCGGGAAAATTGCATGGAGTGCACTGATTATAGGGAAACACTCCATTCAACGTTGCCGTCCCTCAGTCGAAATCAATCGAAGGAGACACACCCATGAAGAAATGGATCATCCTCCCCGCACTCGTTCTCTCGGTCGTCGCCCTGGCCGCAGCGCCCGCCTCCTGGGCCGGGCCCGGTGGTCACGGCCGTCACGGATTGCCGGAGCAGGCCGTAGCCTGAACGTTACTTCGCCGCGGCGGCCGATGCCGCTTCCTGCTCCGCCAGCATCTGCGGGGTCGTCGCGGGACGGTTCACAAGATCGCTATATTCGAAGAGAGCCGTTGAAAGATAACGCTCGCCGGTGCTGGCCAGCACGGCCACGACCCGCTTGCCGGGGCCGAGCTCCTTGGCCAGCTCGACAGCCGCCCAGGTGATCGCGCCGGAGGAGATGCCCACGAAGATGCCTTCCTCTTTCGCGAGGCGGCGCGCGAAGCTCACCGAGTCGTCGAACGTCGCGTCATAGATGCGGTCCACCACATCCGCCCGGTAAATCGCCGGGATCATGCCCGCGCCGATTCCTTGAATCTTGTGGGGGGAGTGCGTGCCGCCACGCAGCACCTGGGACTCAATCGGCTCCACCGCGGCGACGATCACATGCGGCGCTTCCTTCTTCAGGACCTCACCGACTCCCGTCACCGTTCCGCCTGTACCAACCCCCGCGACGAAGCCATCCAGCTTTCCGCCCGTGTCGGCGAGGATCTCTCTCGCGGTCGTCTCGCGATGAATCTTGGTGTTGGCCGGGTTCTCGAACTGCCGCGAAAGCCAGGAGCCGGGAGTGCTGGCGGCATACTCCTGCGCGACGCGCTGCGCTTCCTTGATTCCCTTCGGCCCCGGCGTGAGCAGCAGCGTGGCGCCAAGCGCCTCGAGCAGCTTGCGGCGCTCCACCGACATTGTGTCGGGCATCACCAGCGTGCATTTGTAACCCTTGGCCGCCGCCACGAACGCCAGCCCGATCCCTGTGTTGCCGCTGGTCGCCTCGACGATGGTCGAACCGGGACGCAGCTCGCCCGCGCGCTCGGCTTCTTCGATCATGGAGATGGCGATGCGGTCTTTCACCGAGGAGAGCGGGTTGAACGACTCCAGCTTGACGACCACTTCCGCCGCACCCTCGGGCACGATGCGGTTGAGCCGGACCAGAGGCGTGTTCCCGATCAGCTCCGTGATGCTGCCGTAGATCTTTCCGTGAACCATCTCGACCCCCCAAATTCTGCACGGCAGACACCGCTCCCCAGACGAGAAGCGTCGCGGCGGCGAAGCAATGAGCGCTGCCGGCCGCGCCAGACTAGTGCGCAAGCACTCCGCTGGTCGCGCCGAGGTAACGGTATCCGATCTTCGCGACCGCGACAATGACTGCCGCGTCTGTGCCGACCGCCTTCTGCAGCTTGCGTCGCAGCCTCGTGACGTGCGTATCGACCGTGCGGCTGTTCAGGTTGAGATCCACGCGATAGTTCCAGACCCGCGACAACAGCTCGTCGCGCGGCACAACGCGCTCCTTGTTCCTGAAGAGATACATGAGCAGGTCAAACTCCTTCGGCGAGAGCTTGAGCTTCTCACTGTTGGCAGAGGCCTCGCGTGTGGCCGGGTCGAGGCGGATCAGCGAGTCCTCGCAGATCGTCTTGGCCCCGGTGGTGACCACCTCGCTGCGACGGATCACTGCGTCGATCCGCGCGAACAGTTCCTGCACGCCGAAGGGCTTGGTGACATAGTCGTCTGCCCCGCCGCGCAGACCCCGCACCTTGTCCGTCTCCTGGCCGCGCGCGGTGAGAAGGATCACCGGCACCTTGGAGACCTTGCGGATGTGGTCGAGCACTTCGAAACCGCTCTTCTTCGGCAGCATCAGGTCGAGCAGCACAAGGTCGGGTGACTCGGCATGAAAGAGGCGGATGGCCTCTTCACCGTCACCCGCGGTCACGGTCTCGTAGTTCTCATGACGGAGATTGATCTCCAGCCCCTGCCGCAGACCGGCCTCGTCTTCGACGATCAGGATTCGTGTCATTTGCCCCTCGCTTCCTCAGACTACGTCCGAGGCTGTCACAAGTTTCCTTCTAAAACGCTTCGCGGGGTGAGCCGAGCGACGGAAGTGACGCCGGATCACCCGCCAGTTCCACTGGGAACATGAGCCGGAACGTCGACCCGCTGCCCGCGATCGATTCCACTTCCACCTTGCCACCGTGGGAGGCGAGGATCTGCTGCACGAGCGTCAGCCCCAGACCTGCCCCGCGACGGGTGATCGTATCGGAGAACTGGGCACGGTAGTACGGATCAAAAATCCTCGTCAGGTCGCTACCGCCGATCCCGATGCCCCGGTCCTGCACTTCCAGCACGATGTACTCGGCGGTTCTTCGCAGGACCACCTTGAGCGATTTCTCCTCGCCCGAGTATTTGATGGCGTTGTCGATGAGGTTCAAGAGGGCGCGCGAGACCGAGTCGCGGTCCCACATCTGCTCGCCGATGGACTCGTCGATGTCGACGGACCAGGTGAATCCCTTGCTCCGGATCCACGACTCATACGTGGTGAGGAGGTTGCCGATCAAGTCCCGCGGGTGCACGGGCGTGAAGGCCAGCGCGCGCGTGCTCTGGTTCTGGATGCGCGCCACGTCGAGCACGTTCTCCACGAGGTGCGAGAGCAGCAGCACCTCTCTCAGGATCTGGTCTTCGATCTCCAGGCGTTCTTTGTCTTTCACCTTCCCCCGCTTCAGCGTTTCGGCGCCGAGGCGGATCATGGCCAGCGGGGTGCGGAGCTCGTGCGAGACGTTGGCGATGAGCGCGCCGCGAAGCTTCATCGTTTCGGATTCCCGCTTGATTCCGCGCCAGGACAGCACTGCGCCGATCGCGAGCAGCACCAGGGCGAGCAGGCTCACCCAGAGGCTCAGAACGCGCTGGTTCTGCCATCCCGACCCGCCGACGTAGGAGGTCCGCACCGATGCGCGAATGCCGAACGTCGAGAGCGGCGTCCCGAGGCGGGTGACGGCTGCGAAGCCATCGGCCAGCTCGCGTGATCCGGACGGCTGGCCGGTCACCAGGGTGATGTCCGCAGCCTGCTGGAATGGACTTGCTTCATTGCGGTCCCTGACCGCGGCATGCTGCCGGATCGCCGCCTGGACTCCAGCCGTGGCCAGAAGACGCTGCGGGGAGTAGGTGTAGCGGATACTGCCGGTCGCCGTGAAGAACTCTCGCGTCAGAGGTCGCTCGTCCTTCGCTCTCGAGTTCGGCGCCTCGGCGGCATAGATCGAGCTGGCGGGATTGTCGTCCGGGACGTAGATCGCGTCGACGATCCAGTCGTGCTGCGAGAACCAGTCGCGCAATGAGCCGAAGGCCGGCCGGTCGATGCGCTTCTCGAGCTGCTGCCAATCGTCTGAGGCGCGGGCCATCTCGGCGCGCGCGGCCGCATCGACACGGCTTGCGGTAATCTCCGACGCATAACCGGCGTACTGCCGCGCAAGCGTTTTGGCGCCGAGCTCCGTACGCACCGATAGGTTGTAGGACCGCCAGGCAAGGACGCCCAGGCCGACGGAGATGATCAGGAAGGGAAGAAGAATGGAGACGCGGTCCTGCCGGCCTCCGGCGCGGGAAGCAGCTCTCAGCTTCGAGAGGATTGCATTGAACATGGCGCCGGCGCGCTGCGCATCACCGGTTTTCGCCTGCCGACGAGGGATGACTCTGCGACAGGTGGGCGGCGATGATCTGATCGATCTGCTGCTTGGTGTACGGCTCGAGACGGGCGTTGACTCTCTTGTAGCTGCCTCGACGGAAGACGATCATCGTCAGGGAGCCGCTGGCCCGCGACTCGGCCAGAATCTGCTTGAACTCCCGCGGCGACGCATGCGTGACCGACTTCGTGTTGCAGGCGATGAGCCGGTCCCCCTTCTGCAGTCCCGCACGCTGGGCTGGACCATCCGCAGTCACGGACTCGATGAACAGCCCGGGGTTCCTGTCCTTCAGCGTCGCACCGAGGAAGCGGCGGCCACTGAGGAATTGACGGATCTGCTGATCGCACTCTTTCGCGGTGCCCGGACACCGCTGCTCTTCCGCAAAGGCGGCGAGCGCGATTCCGGCCACGAGCAGTGCTGCAAGGCTGATTTTATGGAAGGAGTACGGCATCAGACGATCAAGGGTCCCCACGACGGGCTCACTGTAAAGCCGTTCGGCGGCAACGCCGTTTACAAAACTCAAAAAGTCGGAACAATTCCGATGGAAGCGGCTCCCTGGATTCCGTTGCGCGATGTTGTCAGGCGTGGATGGTTCCTGGGTGCTGGTTCCTAGGTTACTGGCTGCTGGTGGCTGGTGGCTGGTGGCTGGTGGCTGGTGGCTGGTGGTCGATTCTCGACAACCGCCTGGACTCGAGGCCAGCCACACCAGCAACCAGCAACGCTTCTCTAGACCAGCTTGCCCGCTAGGAGTCTGCGCGGCAGAAAACGCTCCCTGGGTGCTTGTCTCGAGTGCTGTCATCCCAAGCCATTTCACGAGCGCAGGCGCTGCACGTGAGATGAAATGACAAGCATGTCATCCCGAGCGTGAGTCGAGGGACCTGGGGGACGGGTGGCACGAAGCTCATGCCTTGTGCCGCCGCCCACCCGGGTCCCTCGACTCACGCTCGGGATGACAGTTCTTGCGGTGCGTCACGCGAGACTGCTGACCTTCTGAAGTGAGCGACGAAAGGCCGTCAAGATCACCGCCACGGGTCAGCATTCCTGCATTCTGGGCCGTTTCCATTCTGCTATTCTGTCGCGCTTGCGACCTGATCACCCGTTGCTGTCGAGAGGATCGGCTCGATGAAGCGTCGTGCGATCGTTC
>JANMSA010000661.1:0-1965 GCA_031388865.1 Acidobacteriota bacterium
TCTGGGCGTTCTCGACGATCGGAACGATTTGTAGAGACAGGATGGTGCGGCTCTCGGGGGACTCCGGCGTGGAGGATCACGTCGCAGTCATCTGACAACTGAGAACCGACAACCCGCGGCACAGCGCGCGTACTTGACGACTGGCGACCGGGCGACTACAAGTCGCCCCACCATGGCCCACCCCAAATCCCCCGCCGGCATTCGAGTCGGCATCGTCAACCCGCTGACGCTCGTCGGGAATGAGCTCAAGTCTCTGCTGCGGGAGCGCGACTTTCCCGCCGCGAAGATCGCTCTGCTCGATTCCGCGGAAGTCGCCACCGGCGCGCTGACCGAAGTCGGCGATGAGGCCGCCGTCGTAGCGGCGATCGCTCTGGAAGGTGTCGATGACCTCGATCTCGTCTTCTTCTGCGGTCCTGCCGCAGCAAATCGTGACTGGATTGCACGCCATGCCGATGACAACTTCATCGCCGTAGACCTCTCGCGGCCCAGAAGCGCGGAAGAAGGAAATCTCGTCGTCGCGGGACTGAACCTGGAGGGGCTCGCGCCAGGCGATGAGATCCTCGTGTCCCCGCATCCGATCGCCATCCCCCTCGCGCTCATCCTTCATCAGATCGGCAAAGTCAGCCCGGTGGAGCTCTGCACCGCCACGGTCGTGCAGCCTGCTTCGGAATTTGATCAGGAAGGGGTCGAGGAACTCGCGCTGCAGACGGTGAGCGTCCTGAACATCCAGTCCGTGCCGCAGAAGGTGTTCGAACGGCAGCTCGCCTTCAATCTCTATCCTGCCCCCGAGCGCGAGGAAGAGATCATCATCTCGCAGGTGAAGGGCCTCACCGATCCCCGCATGCAGCTCGCCCTGCTGGTGACTCAGGGCACGATCTTTCACAGTCACACGCTCTCCCTGTTCGTCAAGACGCGCGATGAAGTCGAGCCGCAACGCATCATCGACGCGCTGCGAATGAACCCCGCGCTCCTCTTCGCGGAAGGGGACCAGCAGTTCGGAACGACCGAGGCCGCAGGCAAGGACGAAGTCCTCATCGCGGAGGTCCGGCAAGACGCCCACATCCGCGGCGGATTCTGGGTCTGGGCGGTCTGCGATAATCTTCGCCGCGGCTCGGCACTGAACGCCGTGCTCGTCGCGGAACATGCGCTGTTCGGATCGAACGTGCATTGATCGTTACTGGTTGCTCGTTGCTGGTTGCTTGCGGTGCTTTCGCTCGATGCGCGGGCCCGCCGATCACCAGGAACCAGCAACCAGCAACTCATCGGAGATGACATGCAGGATTACTACGAGCCAAAGATCGGCGATCTCGCCCCCGACTTCCGCCTTCCTTCCACCCGCGGGAAGGAAGTGACGCTGAAGGAGTTCAAGGGAAAGGACGTCATCCTCTACTTCTATCCAAAGGACGACACGCCGGGCTGCACGGCCGAGGCTTGCTCGTTTCGGGATCACGAGTCCGAGCTGACGAAAGAGCATGCTGTCGTCCTGGGCGTTTCCGCCGACTCTGTCGCCAGCCACGAGAAGTTTCTCGGCAAGCACGCCCTCAACTTCCCGCTCCTGTCCGATGAGACCGCGGACGTGGCGAAGATGTACGGGGCGTGGAAAGAGAAGAACCTCTACGGCCGGCGCACCTGGGGCGTGGCCCGTATCACGTACTGGATCGGCCCGGACCGGCGCATCCGCAAGATCTACAAGAAGGTGGACACGGCGAGGCACGCTGAAGACATCCTTTCGGACTTGCGGGCGGCCAGGAGCAAGTAGCGAGTCTTCGAGGGATCGAGAGATCGGAAGTCACGTTCTCTAGGTTCACAATCGCCGCCCTTCGGCCCCGCTCAGGCCGCGCTTCGCCGGCATCTAATGACACGACTGTCGTCTGCTCGAGGACACCCCCCTCATCCGCCTTCGGATCGGGATAGGGGGGAGCCTCACGGCCCTCCCCCTCCCACACCACCGTGCATGCGGGTCCG
>JANMSA010000687.1:0-1745 GCA_031388865.1 Acidobacteriota bacterium
TCGTTCTCGTTGATCAACATCCCCACCGATGACCGTTTCCGTTCGGCGCTTCGGATCTACTCCATCGACAAGGCAGCCGTCGTACGCCTCCGGATCCGCCCCATGACTTCCGAGACACCCCTCGTCGATGTTCAGGCGGCGCTGCCAGTGGCCGATATCTTCGGCCAGCATCACGGCAGCCTCGCCATCGGCGACCTCGCCGCCGCGTATCCACAGATCCGCGGCCGCGGTCCGTTGCGCGTCGAGATCATCCCCGACTCGCCGGGCGATCTGCGATTGTGGGGATTCGTGACCGTCACCAACAACGAGACCCAGCACGTCACGGTGATCTCTCCGCAATGAGGACGCTCCTGGCTGCTCTCGTCCTCTGCGCGTTTTCCGCCACTGCGGGCGCTGAAACCGATGTGTACTTCAGTCCGAGGAATGTCGTCGCTCCCGGCACGATTCAAGTCTCGGCGCTCGGCTTTGATGCTCGCGCCGGATGTTCGGATCACAGATTCTCCGCGGTTGAGATCGAGAGGAAGACGATCCGCGTAAGGTTGCAACCGGGACAGGTCTGCGTGTCGCCTTCACCTTTTGGAGGGCGGGCGGCCGTCCCCCTCCATGAGCCGGGACGGTACGAGGTGCAGATCGTGACGCAGACGGGGGAGATCCTCGCTACGAGGCTTCTTACTGTCCGCGACGCTGCTCCTTCTTTTTCCGCGGAGCCGGATGTCGGTCTCGCGGAAGGTGGCGAAGTGGTGCATCTGACAGGGTACGGGATCGGTGAGTGCTCATCGCAGGTTGAGTGCGATGCGCTCGAAGTCCGGTTCGGAGATCGGAAGGCTGTCGTGCTTTCGAAGGTGAAGGATCGGATCATCGTGGTAGTTCCCGCAGGCAACGGTCCAACTGACATCACGATTCGCAGCGGTCCGCGTACTCACTCCGCCACGAATGCGTTCTACTATCTGGACCGTTCCGCCGAAGCTGACCCGGCATTTTTCCGTCGGGTTCTCTTTCCGGTGCTTTACTCGGGACCCGGCGCTTACGATTCGAAGTGGTCCAGTGAAGCCGCCGTCGAAAATCTTGGTTCGGCGCCAGTCCACTTCCCCTCGCCGCGCCTGTTCGGCTCGTTCCTACCTCCAGGAGTGACGCGTACAGTCCACGATGGCCAGTTCCCGGACGGTGTGATTGTGCTCGAGCCGCGCAACGCCCGAGTGAGTCACGGTCTGCTGGCCCGCGATTTGACAAGGCAGGCTTCCGCTGCCGGCACGGAGATCCCGGTCGTTCCAGAGGAGCAATTCTTTCAGCGGCCGTTTTCCATTCTGAATGTCCCATCGGCCTCTCGCTATCGCCTCGGTCTGCGCTTCTACGGCTTCGAGCCGTTCGAAATGAATCTGCGCGTCGGCCCGATGGACTCGAAAGAAAACGCGAGCATCCCTTTGATATACAGCGCTACGGATGCGGAGAGCGGGATGCACTCAGGGTTCATCATCGATCTGCTCGCGCGATTTCCCCAGTTTGTCGGCCGAGGCCCTCTTCGGGTGATGATTTATCTCGACTCTTCCTACGCGGGACCGGGATGGGCCTTCGTGACCGTCACCAGCAACGATACGCAGCACGTCACGGTCATCTCGCCGCAGTAACAACCCACAACCGACAACCCACAACCGACAACCCACAACCGGTAAACTCCGGCCGGTATGAAGTTCCCCGGCGACGACGAGCTCGACACCTTTCCCACCGTTCCTGATTTTGCGATCGCG
>JANMSA010000703.1:0-9170 GCA_031388865.1 Acidobacteriota bacterium
CCGCCCCCGGGCGCGGGGGAGAAGGCTCTCGAGGGGAGGTGCTCGCGACTTCCCCGTCGCACCCCCCCCTGCAAGAACAAACCTCGAGAGCCTTCTCCCCTCCGCAGAGGGGAGAAGGTGCCGAAGGCGGATGAGGGGGCGCCCTCGTGCAGACGACAGTCGTGTAATTAGAAGCGCCCGGGTCGATGGACTTGGGCGGGAGGTGCATCAAGTGCTCATGGCTGCCGCCCCGTGCCACGCAGGTCCCTCGACTCGTCGCCCGTGATGACAGCCGCGCTGCGCGCGGCGCAGCTCGAATGACAAGACTCCGCTCCAGGCTCGGTCCAGCCGAGGGTAGACTAGCAGCCGAGAGATCATGCTCGAGCGCCTCAGGAATGCGCTGCGCCCTTCTTCCAAAGAGAAGCCTGTCGTCTGGAAGACGACCGAGGTGCGCCTGGAGACCGGGGATTTGCTGGAGGCGGTCACGCGGTCGCATCAGCACGAGCCGGCGCTGATCATGCTCGAGGGTGAGCTGCCGGGACAGGTGTTTCGCATCGGGCCGGGGCGTCATGTCATCGGGCGGCGGCCGGACTGCGAGATCCGCATCCGGGAGCGTGCGGTGAGTGGAGCGCATGCAGAAGTGATCCGCACCGGCGATCTCATCACCATCACCGACCTGACCAGCACGAACGGGACGCTGCTCGACGGAAATCGCATTCGCGGGCGCGTATCGCTCGCTCCGGGGAACCTGCTGAAGCTCGGGAACAGTGTCTTCAAGTATGTCGATTCTCTGCTCGACGTCGAGTTCACCGAGTCGCTGCACGCCCGAGGCACGACCGACCAGCTCACCGGCGCCTCGAATCAGTCCTATCTCGTGGCCAGGCTGGCATTCGCGCTCGATACTGCCAGTGAGAGCCGGCCCGTGAGCATCGTCGCGTTCGACTTTGACGACTTCAAGCAGGTGAATGACCAGTACGGCCATGCGGCGGGCGATCACATCCTGCGTGCGAGCTCGGCCCTGATCCTGTCGGAGTTCGTGCGCCCGGGCGACCTGTTCGGACGCATGGGAGGAGAGGAGTTTGTGATCGTGCTGCAGGGCGTGGCCCTGGAAGGTGCCGTGGTCATCGCCGAGAACATCCGTCGAAGACTCGAGGAAGGCCCCTTCGTTCACGACGGCGAGATCATCCCCCTCACTTCGTCGTTCGGCGTCTGCTGCACGACGAACTCCGTCGAGCAGCCGGAGTTCGTGCTCCATCGTGCCGACGAGTTGCTCTATCGCTCGAAGCGCCAGGGTCGCAATCGCGTGAGCGCGTAATGTTTCCGGTTGGCGGGGGCGGAACCTGTTGTCAGTTGTCGGTTGTCAGTTGTCCGGCACGCTGCGCGATGAATCGGGATTGCGATGCTGTCGGTTGCCGGTGACGGCAGGACGAACCGGTCGGCGGATGGGCAGTGGAGCGTGTCTGGGCCGAAGCACGAGAGATCTCAGACAACGGACAACCGGGAACAGGGGCAAACGCCAACCGCTCCTGTCGGCAGACGCTGAAGCGAAAATAATCAGGACCAGGACATCGTTTGCCCCACCGCACGGAGGAGTCCCATGAGAAAGAGTCTCGTCATTGCTGCTTTCGCCATCGCGCTGTCGTCGACGATGGTGGCAGCGGAGTTCCCCGCGGTGAATGCGGCGGCCCCCGATTTCACGCTCACCACCGACGAAGGGAAGCCGGCCTCGCTGAAAGACTTTCGCGGGAAGTGGGTGGTGCTGTATTTCTATCCAAAGGATTTTACCGGCGGCTGCACGCTGCAGGCGCAGAACTTCCAGCGCGATCTCGCAAAGTACAAGGCGAAGAACGCGACCGTCGTCGGCGTCAGCGTAGACACGGCCGACTCCCACAAGCAGTTCTGTTCGAAGGAAGGCCTGAAGTTCCGCCTGCTGTCGGATCCCGACGCAAAAGTGTCGACCGCGTACAACTCGGTCATGGACTACCAGGGAGTCAAGCTCTCCGCGCGCAATACGTTCCTCATCAACCCGAAGGGAAAGCTGGTGAAGGTGTTCCCGGCAGTGAAGCCCGCCGGCCATAGTGCCGAGGTTCTGGCCGCGCTGCGAAAATTGCAGAAGTAGCCCTTCTTCGGACGCAAAGCAGTATGGCCGCTGGCCGGCCGGTTCTCCGGCCGCCCGCCGGCGCCTGCTCACGAGCTCACCCAGGCGGGCCGATCGGCGCTCCGGCGCATCTGTTATCATGAGCCCCGCGGCGGTGACCGGGGCTGTCCTCCCCGGCACCTGCCAATCTCGGCCGGTCCAGGGATTCCATGAAACGAATCGTTCTCGCGTGGGGCGTTGGGGTGTTGTTTTCCGTAACGGCGGCAGCGGCGCCGTGCGTCGGAAAACCGTCGAAGTCGCTGGCTTCGAAACTCCTGCGTCAGGCGCCGGGCCTCAAAGCCGAGGTGTTGCGGATGGCTCTGAAGGCCTCGGGTTGCGCCATCGAGCAGGGACTGGTCAAGCGGCAGGAACTGCTCACCGTGATCGACTACTCGCTGCCGTCGTCGCAGCCGCGGCTCTTCACCTTCAACCTGGCGACGCAGAGCCTCGTGTTCAGTGAGCTGGTCGCGCACGGCAAGAACAGCGGCGGCGACCTGGCCAGCTTCTTCTCGAACAGCCCGGGAAGCCTCGCCACGAGCCTGGGCCTTTTCGTCACGACAGACACCTACAACGGCAGCAACGGGTACTCACTGCGACTGCGTGGGCTCGAAGAGGGCATCAACGACATGGCCATGGATCGGGCGATCGTGATGCACGGCGCACCCTACGTGAGCCGCTCCGCCGTCAAGGCCCTCGGCCGTCTGGGGCGCAGCTGGGGATGCCCGGCAGTGCGGAAAGAGGTCGCGCGGAAGATGATCGACACCCTCCGCGGAGGCACTCCGATCTTCGCGTACTACCCGGACAAAAACTGGCTCACCGAGTCGCCGTTCTTCCGGCGGTAGTGTCGAGCTGTTGTCGGTTATCTGCGAGCCTGCGGCGAAAGGAGCCGCCGCCTACCGCGACGATCACAGCCCTTCTTTAGGGTGAGCGCACCGTGAGTTGCGCCGAGTCCGGAGCCCCGACTACCACCGATCACGGGCTTCGCCGACCACCAACTGCTCGCCCCTCGAGCACGACCGAAGGCTCGCTTTCTATGAGCAGCCGGCGGGTCGTCGCCTTCGCCGCGGGCTCACAGACAACGGACAACTGACAACCGACCACATCTCAAACCGAAACCGCTACTTCTGGCGGTTCAGGTCCCCGAGCTCGTCGAGGCTGAGCGTTCCGTTGCGATTCAAGTCCTGCTTCCGGAAGGATTCGTCGTTGCTCGGCCATTCGTCGCGCTGCACCGCCCCGTCCTTGCTTTTGTCGAGCGATCGGAGGCGCGATTTCGCGCGTGCCTGGTCACGCTCGAGGGCCCTGTCGAGTTTCGAGATCACGCCATCATTGTCGAGGTCGAGCGCGTCGAAGCCGGCTTGATCGCCAGTCCATTCACGGCGCGTGACGTATCCGTCGTGATCCGTGTCCAGAGCGACGATGTCCACTTCAACCGGCTGCATGGCGATGGCTTTTTTCGCTTCCTCGCGGGTGAGGATTCCATCCGTATCGAGGTCGAGGGCGTTGAAGTAGTTGCGGCCGAGACGGAACTCCTGGCGGGTGAGCTTCCCGTCAGCGTCCTTGTCGTACTGCACGAACCATCGATCGATTGCGGCGGCGGGATCCGCTTTCGGTTTCCCGTTGTCAGCGAACGCCGCCGGAGCAGCTGCCACGAGCGAGAGGGCGAAGGCGGCGACGAGCTTTGTCCTGTTCATACTGTCTTCGACGCCTGAGGCTCCCCAAGGTCACGCGAAGCTCTTCGGTCGATCATCGAGCCGCGTGGCGAGGTCGAGCATGGCGGCGAAATACACCGGCTCCGCCAGTCGGAACTCCAGCGTGCGCTTGAGATCGGAGGAGCGAAGGGCGATGGACTGGTGATCCGCATCAACCAGGACCTCATCGATCTTCGGCACTAAGATCTCGATGCCCTTGGCACCTTCGAGGATCACCCGCTTGTTCGTCACCCAGGCGTTGGTCTCCGTGCCGTCTCCGGTGCGGACCGCGGCGGTGTGCATGCAGTACTCGTTGAGGTTCAGCGGCACGGTCGTGTTGCACTTGGGCGCATTGCGGTGATCGACCCCACGCAGCCGGTGGAACTGTGCCTCGGACGAGGTATCGCTGGGGATCTCTTCATCCTTGATGTTGAAGCCATTCTGGATCGAGCGGACGACCTGCAGCTGCGCGGTGCCGAGACGGTCGTCGGCGAGAAAGTGCCAGAGGACCGTGGAGTAGAGCGCATGTTTGACGTCGCGCGCGTCCTCGGCGATCAAGCCTGCCGCATGGCTGGAACGGTCCATGAGGTTCGCGACTTCGGCGGCGCGCTCCGGTCCTACACGAGCCAGGGTGGAGAAGCCGACATTCAGAACGGTGCCGATGGCGGTGTCAGCCCAGACGGCGTAGGGGAGGTCGAGCTTCTCGTTCTCGGCCAGCACCACCGCGAGCGCAGCGTCGCTCGGATCTTCGCGGAGACGTTCCAGGGAGTTCGCGTACGCGCCGAGCAGCTCGCGATTGCGAGCGTCCCGTTCTTCGCGCTCGCGACGCACGCGATCTTCCGCGATCCGGATGACGCGGCGCTTCTGCCAGACGGTGACGATCGGGATCGCGACCAGGATCACACCCAGCACCACCCAGACCCATCCCTGCGGTCTGCCGTTCGAAAGCACGGCCAGGCCGAGGAGGAGGAAGATCACACCGAGGCCGATCATGCCGAGCATTGCCCAGCCGCGGCCGGTCCCGTCGGAGATGGATCCCCAGAAGGGCGTACCGGAGATGGAACGGGGCTTCGGAATCTCGGGGCTCCTGATGGCGCGAAGGTCGGCGGAGTAGAAGATCTCCGGCCGGTGCCGCACGAACTCGCCTCCGGGCCCGGTGCTCATCTCGGCGTTGGCGTCGATCGACGTCAGCTCTCGGCGCCGGCCGACCGCAAAACGAAACAGGGAGTTGCCCAGCGATATCTGTACAGTAAAACTCATGGCGCACTCAGCAGCGACGTTCATGCCCGTTTTTGTTGACCGGTTATCAGTTGTCGTTTGTCAGTTGTCTGCGGCTCTGCTCTCGGACGGCTTGGCCACCTCTAACAAGGCCTCGGCGAGAGCCTCCACTTCGACCCAGACTCTCAGACAACTGACAACCGACAACCGACAACCGGCAACGACATCAGCGTAGCGTCATCAGGAACGCGGTGATGTCCTCTGCGTCGTTGCCTGCCAGTGCCAGCGGCGGCATGCTGCTCTGCGGATTGAGAGACGCCGGATTCTGGATGAACTGCGCGAGATTCGCGGACGTGTTCTGCACGGTGCCGGAGCTGATCGTCGGGCGCGACGCCAAACCCTGCAGTGATGGCCCGAGGGAACCGACGGCTCCCTCGACGCCAGGGATGGCGTGGCATGCGGTGCAACCGTACTGGGTGAGAAGTTGTTTGCCGCGCTGCGCTCCTGCGTTCGCCACAGGGTCCTGACGGACCGGTTCCCTGGTGCAGGCCGCAGTGAGGATGAGCAGAAGAATCGCGACCCGTTTCATATGCGGGCACTCTACCGGAAGCCACTCAGCAGGCGGCGTCGTTCTTCCGGAAGGGGAGCACCTCGGCTTCCGGCCTGGCCTTCGCTGCTTCTTCCCGCGACGAGAGCACAGCAGCGGTGATCAGATCGCCGAGGACGTCGATGTCGAAGGGCTTGCGTACGATGGAGTGCACGAGGGATCCATCGAGACGTCGCAGCGTTGCCGAATCGCCGGCGCTGATGACGATGATCGACGGACGCCGGCGGCTGCTGTTCTTGATGTGCTCGATGAGCCCGAAGCCGTCGACGTTCGGCATCATCAGATCGAGGACGATGACATCGAAGTCGTCCTGTTCGAGCTTCTCGATGGCATCCGCGCCATCTCGCGCGCCAACGACGGGATGACCGGCGCGCTCGACGATCTTTGTCACGAGAGCGCGAATTGCCGGCTCATCGTCCACCACCAATACACGACCCTTCGCCACAGACATCGCAGAGCAACCTTAGCAATAGCAATGCCCGGCTACCCTCTACGCACCGGAGGAGGCCTCAGCTTGGCCGACCCGGCGGTTCGAGATTGCGAGCGGGGGTCGCTCGAGCTCGCGCTCAATGGCGTGAGGCACACTGCTCGCAGGGACTCGCTTCCGATGCATCGTCCTTTGATCCTGCTGGTCGAGCCGCATGAGGAGCAGCTCGCTCTTGGCCGCGACTTTCTCCGCGCTGACTGTTCCGAAACCTTCGAGGTCGTGACGGCGACGACCATCGATGATGCCCGGGCGCAGCTCGAGCTGGCGGCGGAGCGTCAACAGGCCGTCGTGCTGCTCCTCATCCGCCACGTCCCCGACGACACTTCGTTCCGCGAGCTCCTTCGGCGGGGCAAGCAGATCTCGTCGGGGCTGAAGGTCATCCTGTACGACTGTGAGCTCGATCCCGGCTTCGCGGTGGACGCGAGACGGGAAGGTTTGGTGGACTTCACCATGGACGGGCCTTGGGACGCGCCCGAGTTGTCGCTCCAGCCGTTGATTCGGGACGCGTTGCGGGCATGGGAGACAAATGCGTCCGCCAGCGACGTCGTCCAGGTCTACGGCGACCAGTGGCAGCCTCGATGTCACGACGTGAGGGATCTCCTCGCACGACACCGCGTGCCGTACCGCTGGAACGACGTGAGCCGCGGCCGGGAGATCGACGAGGACGAGGATCGGGACGCCGAGGCGCCGAGCATCCTCTTTCCTGACGGGGAGCGCCTCGTCGATCCCACGGATGAAGATCTCGCCCGGAAGCTCGGGTTCGGCACCACTCCGGACGAGTCGTTCTACGATTTGGTGATCGTCGGCGGTGGCCCGGCCGGCCTCGCTGCGGCCGTGTACGCGAGCTCGGAAGGGCTGCGCACGGTGATCGTCGAGCGCGACGTTCCCGGAGGGCAGGCCGGATCGAGCGCGCTCATCGAGAATTACCTCGGATTTCCGGACGGTCTCTCGGGCGCGGAGCTCGCATCCCGTGCGGTCACGCAGGCCCAGAAGTTCGGGACCGAGATTCTCCTCACCAAGAGTGCGTCAGGACTGCGAGATGACCACGGCTATCGCGTCCTGCAGCTCGAAGAGGGGACGGAGATCGTCACGCACACGGTGCTCCTGGCGACGGGAGTTGCCTACCGGAAGCTGACCGTCGAGGGGGCGGAACGGCTGACCGGCGCGGGAGTGTATTACGGCGCCGCCGCGGCCGAGGCGGCGCAGTTCCGCGACAAGGACGTCTGTCTGCTCGGCAGCGGCAACTCCGCCGCGCAGGCAGCGCTGCTCCTGGCGCGATACGTCCGGTCGCTGACGATCATCACCATCGACCCGTCGCTGGAGACGACCATGTCCCGCTATCTCGTCGACCGCATCAACGCGCTGGCGAACGTCGAGCTTCTGACCGGTACGAGTGTGGCGGAGGTCAAGGGGGAAGAGCGCGTCGAAGAAGTGGTCCTCGAGAGCATGGAGACGAAGGAGAGGACGGCATTTCGCACCGACGCGTTGTTCATCTGGATCGGCGCGAAGCCGCGGACGGAGTGGCTGGCGGACACGGTCATCCGCGACAAGCAGGGCTTCATCCTCACCGGCCGCGACCTACGGCGCTCGCACTTGAAGGGGTGGCCGGACGACCGCTGGCCGGCGCCGCTGGAAAGCAGTATGGGCGGAGTGTTCGTGGCCGGAGATGCCCGCCACGGCTCGGTCAAGCGGGTCGGGTCAGCGGTCGGCGAAGGGGCCATGGCCGTGCAGCTCATTCATGACTACATGCGCGAACGATGAGTGAGGATGCACGGGGACCGGTCAGACGGTTGTCGTTCGATGTTGTCAGTTGGCAGTTGGCAGTTGGCAGTTGTCTGCAACGTTTCGCCTGGCCGTCACTCTCCGCGAGTGCCGTCAGGGCGGGAGAGCTCAGAGAACTGACAACCGACAACCGACGACATCAATGAAACAACCGACCGCAATCGCGCGTTCGACTCCTCGGGCCGTGATCACTTTACTCACGAGTGGTCCCTCGCCGTCTCTACGCAGCCTGAGGCGAGTACAATCCGCGCCGCATGAATGCGGCTTGGGCACTGCTGGCTTTTGCCATGACTCTGGCCGGCGGGGCCTTCGCGTTCCGCTACCAGAAGTCATTGCAGACCATCATGGCGTTCTCCGCCGGTCTGCTCATCGGCGTGGTCTTCCTGGACCTCGTTCCGGAGATCGCGGAAGCCGCTCAGCACGGCGGGCCCCCGATGAGCAAGTCGATGTTGCTGCTGCTCTGCGGATTCATGGGCATCTTCCTGCTGGAGAAGTTGACGATCATCCACGGCGAGAAGACGCACGGAGCGCCCGGACATCAGCACGCGGTCGGTCTCGCCGGCGCGCTCGGACTCTCCTTCCACAGTTTTCTCGACGGGCTGGCGATCGGCGTCGGGTTTCAGGCAGGACCGGAGGTGGGCTTCGTGGTGCTCGCCGCAGTCCTCGCGCATGACTTCGCCGATGGACTGAATACCGTCACCTTCATGCTCGCCGCGCGAAACAGCCGCTGGCGAACGATCGCGCTGCTGGTGGTCGACGCGCTCGCGCCGGTCGCAGGCGCCTTGACGGCCACGGTGTTCCGAATCGATCCCCGCATGCTCGGCTACCAGCTCGCTTTCTTCGCCGGCTTCCTGCTCTACCTGGGCGCCAGCGATCTGTTGCCGCACGTCCACGAACGCCCCCGCTTTGCGCTCATCGTGTCCACGATCGCCGGACTGGGGACAGCGTGGGCGATCGTGTGGGCGCTCGGCGCCGTGCACTAGACGGGGCGCCCGGTGGGTGTCATGCCGAGCGAGGGAACGGCGCTGTGCGCCGCGGCTGGGGTGATGACATGAGGTTGAATCCAATCAGGATTCGTAGCCGCTGTAGGCGGCGAGAGCCACTAGCCCCCGGCTTCAGCCGGGGGTCAGCAGCGGTCAGGATTCAAGCCCGCGTTAGCGGGCGACAGGCCCACGTTCTGCCGCCCGCTACCGCGGGCTTCTTTAGGTCGCCTTCATTCACCCGGCTGAAGCCGGGTGCTATCGCCTCTCGCCGCCTACGGCGGCTGACGAA
>JANMSA010000715.1:0-3420 GCA_031388865.1 Acidobacteriota bacterium
GAGCGTGCGACCCCACCAACTCCCTGGAATCTCTCATGAGACATCGTCTTCTCGCCGTGTTACTGCCGCTGAGCCTGACCGGGTGCGGATACAACACCATCCAGACGTATGACGAGCAGGCCGCCGCCGCGAAGCAGCAGATCGAAGTCCAGCTGCAGCGGCGCGCCGACCTGGTCCCCAACCTCGTGTCGACCGTGAAGGGGTTTGCGCAACAGGAGCTCGACGTGCTCACGAACGTGACGCGCGCACGCGCTGGCCTGATCGACGCCATCAAATCCGGCGATCCCGAGAAGATGGCGAACGCGGACGCGCAGCTCTCGGCGCAGATCGCGATCGTCAACCGCTCGGTCGTCGAAGCCTACCCGCAGCTCCAGTCGGACCAGAATTTTCTCAGGCTGCAGGATGAGCTGACCGGCACCGAGAATCGCATCTCGACCTCTCGTCAGGATTACAACGACGCGGTCAAGGTCTACAATACCCATATCCGGACCTTTCCGACCGCCCTCACCGCGAAGGTGACGGGCGCCAAGTCGCGAACCTACTTCGAGGTGACGAACGCCGCCGCGAAGGAGGCCCCGAGCGTGGACTTCTCGAAGCCAGCGGCCAAGTCACCATGACCACGCCCTGAGAGCGCGTGGCGAGGACCATACGCACCTGTCTCATCGTTCTGGGGATTCTCCTCGCGTCCGCGGGGTGTTCCCGGCCCAGGCGCGTTGATTCCAGTCTGGCGACCGAGCGGCGCTTCCGGGAGCGGACGACGTTGAGCGTCGAGAACCGGACGTTTCAGGACGTGGTCATCTGGGTGATCTACGACGGCATTCGGAGCCGGGTCGGCACCGTGACGGCGACCGCGTCAGGCAACTTCGTCATGAAGAGCGAGATCCTCAGGCAACCCGGCACGCTGCAGTTCGCCGCGCACGCTGTCGGCGAGGGCCGACGCGTGTTCGTGAGCGAACGGATCGGGGTTCAGCCCGGCCAGCGCGTGGAATGGATTCTGGAGCCCGGGTTCGAGCGTTCGTCGCTGACCGTGCAGTAGGAGCCGGCCAGAACCTCGCACTCCCAGGGCGGCCGCCACCCTCCGGCGCAGCCGCCTATCGCGGACCCGGGCCCGGGCCGCCTCCCCTGGCCGGATCGTTTGTCCCGACGAGCCCGAAGCCGCGCGCGATCATGACGGCGAGCGCGAGGCCCGCACCAGCCGCTCCGACGGTCCTGGCCTTGGCGAGCTGTTCCTCCTCGGCCCGGGCGATCAGCGCTCTTGGAATCGTGGCGGATTCGCCCTTCCAGAATGGCTCGCTGCCATCGCGCGCTTTGATGCTGGAGACCGACAGCGTGATCGCGCTGGCGTCGGCCGACGTGACGCGCCCGCGAAGCTCGATCACCTGAGGACCGAGATACCCACTCAACGCGGTCGACCCCGAATCGGTGAGCTGAAGGCGGACTCGCATCCCTTCGGCCGGTGGCACGCCGACCAGCGGGCGATAGGTGTGACAGCCCGTTGCCAGGAACGTGGCGAGCACGACGATGCTAACACGCATTCAGAACATCCTCGCCATCAGGGAAAGACTTCCGAAAGGGTACAGGCAGGATCACCGCAAAGCAACGAGCCCGGCTCAGTGTCTGAGCCGGGCTCGTGCTGTTCGTTCGAGCGTCGATCAGGTCCCCGGGCGATCCTTCTGGCCGATGCAGGGATTGCCAAACGGATCGGTGAGCCTCTTGGGGAAGCTGGGCACGGTCGGGTTCTGATCCTGAGCCTGCGTCGTGGGGATGTTCGAGTTGGCGATACGCTCCGTAAAGCCGTAGTAGATGCGCGCCGGGACGTAGTCGCGTTTCTTGTCATTCGGCAAGGTGAGATTCGGGAAGCAGGTCCGGCGGTAGTCACTCCATACCTCGGTATTGAGGTAATTCGTGACATACTTCTGCTCGAGAATTCCCTGGAGCAGGGCCGGCCCGGCGAGCACGACCGGGGCTTCGCCGTATGCGGCGCGAATGGCGTTGAGAGTGATGAGCGCGGCTGCGGGCTGGCCCGTCCGGTACTGCGTCTCGGCGAGGATGGATTTCGTCTCGGCGTAGGTCAGGATCGGTGTGGGCGAGGTGACCGAGAACGTGAAGTTCGACGCCGTCCCGAGCGTCCTGTCGTGTGGGGCGCCCTCGAACTGTCCGGCACTATTCTTCGTGAAGTTCACGTCGAGCAGCTGGGCCGAGTGTGCGCCCAGGATGCCATTTCCCTTCAACATGTTGATGAGGGTGGAGTCGGGCTCGATGTCCCCCGCACGGGTCTGGAAGAGGAACTCCCACATCAGGTTGTGTTCACCCGTGTTGGAGGTGTGCGTGGTCATCCAGTCGTTCGCGCGCGAGCTGATGCCGAGCGCGGCCTCGTCGCGAGCCTTGGCGTAGTTCGCGAGTGAATCGGGGCCCCGCGTCTGATGCAGCCAGTACCGCGCTTTCAGCGAATGCGCGGCTTCGGTCCACTTGGTCGTGCTGTTGCCGTAGGTGAAGTCGACCGCGGCGGGACCCGCACCACCGGCCGACAGGTTGGTGATGGCGGAATCCAGCACCGTCTGGATCCTCGCATACACCGTGGCCTGAGGGTCGAGCTTGGGCGTGAGGACGGCGCTGACGGCTTCGCTGTACGGGATATCCCCATACCAGCTCGTGGCCGTCCCCATCAACAGGCCTTCGTACACTTGGGTGATGCCTAGAAACTTCTTGTTGTCGGAGGCCTCGGTCGCCGTCTTGATCTTGAAAACATCGCTAAGGCCTCCGCCGCCATAGATGTTGTTGAAGGCGGCGTCGTCGGTCGTCTCGGTGTAGCTGTAGTCGGCCAGGTTAACCCACTGCCGGGACACTCCGGCGAGATGTTGCGACCAGACCTGAATCAGGAGCGGAATGGTCGTCTCGACGCGTGAATACGACGCCACCTGAAGCCCCACGAACAGTTGGTCCGCGGACGCCTCGGATGGCTGGTTGGGGTTGGTCGTCAGGCCTGGCCCCGAGAGGAAATCGCTGCACGCCACCGTCCCCGTCAGGGCGGCGGCACACAGGATGGCTATGAGCAGTCTGCGCATATGAGTCAGTTCCTCTTGGGGGCCTTAGCGGTTGAGGCCGACGGAGATCACGAACGATCGCGTCTGCGGATTGTTGAACCAGTCGAAGCCCTGAATGAAGCCAGCGGCGCCGGCCAGGTTGCTTTCCGGGTCGATGCCCCTGTACTTCGTCCAGGTCCGCAGATTACGGCCGGAGAGGCGCACATCGATGCTGCTCCAGCCCGAGGACCTGACCCAGGGCTCGTCCAGCGTGTACGCGACAGAGATCTCACGGAGCTTCACGAAGCCCGCGTTCTCGATGAACTGCGTTCCGTTGTCGCCGAACGCACCGCCGTCACCGCGCCACCAGCTCTCGCCGATGACCACCGGCGTGCCC
>JANMSA010000730.1:0-5337 GCA_031388865.1 Acidobacteriota bacterium
GAAAGGGGCGGGCTCCATCGCCCGCGGCCAGAGCGACATGCCCGCCGGCGTGGGGAACGTGGGCCGATCGCGAGCCAACCGGCTCGATCCGGATGGGTTGCGGCCGCCATTGCGCCACGCCGAGCCGATCCTCGGGCGTCACCGCCGCTGGACGCGGCCCGATAAGATCGTGGGGTGAACGACAGGAAACTCTACGAACAGATTCTGGGGATCGTCTCTCCGTGGCACGTCGAGCAGGTTGAACTGAAGCTCGAGAGCGGGCAGATCCTGATTAGCGTCGAGGGCTCAGCGGAAGTGAATGTGTGTCCCGAATGCGGGAGGTGCTGGCCGCAGTACGACAGCAGCGAGCGGCGGTGGCGGCATCTGGACACATGCCAGTACCAGACGATCCTGAGTGCGAAGGTGCCTCGGGTCAAGTGTGGGGAGCATGGGGTGCGACAGGTTCGTCTGCCATGGGCCGAAGAGCGATCACGATTCACGGCGCTGTTCGAAGCATTGGTGATCGATTGGCTCGCGGCAACCGAAAGCATCGCGGCGGTTGCAAAAGGGATGCGACTGACCTGGGAAGAGGTCGCCGGGATTCGCTCACGAGCGGTTGCCCGAGGAATGAGGCGTCGGGGGCGTGCCTCCCTGCCGGCGAGCGTGGGAGTGGACGAGACGTCCCTCACCCGCGGTCATCAGTACATCACCGTGGTGAACTCTCTGAGCGAGCCGCGTGTGCTCGACGTGATCGACGATCGCACGGAAGCGAGCCTGAACGCGTTCTGGTCGCAGTACGAGCCCGAGGAGCTTGCCCGGGTGGAGAAGGTGGCCATGGACATGTGGGGGCCGTACATCGCTGCGACCAACAAGGCTCTGCCGATGGCAGACGACAAGATCGTGTTCGACAAGCTCCACATCCTCAAACACCTCGGCGACGCGGTCGACAAGGTGCGGCGCCAGGAGCATCGGCAGTTGAGTGCCGTCGATGACCACCGTCTGAAGCGAACCAAGTACCTGTGGCTCACCCACCCGGAACGGCTAGATGCTGATGCCCGCACGCGGATCGACGCACTTCGCTGGAGTTCGCTGCGAACGGCCCGAGCGTTTCGATACAAGGAGCACGCCTCGCAGCTATGGGGTTACGTTCGACGGGGCATGGCCGAGCGACTCTGGCGGCAGTGGCTGCACGGAGCTCTCCGGTGTGCGCTCGAGCCGATTCGACGAGTGGCCCGCATGATCAGGACTCACTGGAGCGGCGTGATCAACGCCGCCACCTCCGACATCACCAACGCCATGTCCGAATCGGTGAACTCACACATCCAACGAATCAAGAAGCGAGCTTGCGGCTTCCGCAGCAGGGTTCGTTTCCGCGAAGCCATCCTTTTCCATCTCGGCGGACTCGATCTCTACCCACGGTTTCCATCCATAATCCACTCGAAAGCCTGAAGCGCCCCAGCTCTTTCTTTGGCAGGAAATCTCTCACAAGGGAAAGCCCTCCTGGGTACGCTTCGATCTCGATGCGCTTAACCTTAATTTATAATTTAACTACGGCCACGCCACCTTCACGGGTGCGATTTCGGAGTTCGTTCCCGGCGGCGTACCTGACCTCTCCTTTCTGCTGACGAACGTTCGGGGCACACCCTCGGTCGACTTTTCTGATTCAGACGTAGAGCAAGGAGAAGTCGTGGCCTTTGCCGGCTATCCCATGGGCATTCGTACTTTGCGCGGCGTCGTCGGTTTGCGGCAGGAATCCCCGGCGTTGCATTGGGGACTCGTCTCCGCCATCCACAAGAACCGCCTCGCTCCGACCCGCTACGGCTTTCTCCTTCACGCCAACACGCAGCATGGCGCTAGCGGCAGCCCTGTCTTTCGGGATGATGGGGAGGTCGCGGGAATGCTTTACATGGGAATCCCCGAGTTTTACCCTCACGGCGACCCTGAGGACCCTAATACCCAATGGTACAAAGTGCCTACGGCTCTTTCCGGATGTATCTCCGGCAAACAGATTGCACAATCGGCCGCCCTCGCATCCGCAGAAGCCGCTAAGTTGACGAACCGGCCCCTTCTTTCGGAGAGAATCGCGAGCGGCATTTTTCATAATGTGGTTCCGGGCGACCCGATCATGGAACCCTACGTGCCTGAATAGGCTCACTCTGCCCTCCGCTCTCGAAGCACCCGCTCGACAACAAGCCCGACCGCCCCTGGACCGGAGCCTTGGCATGGGGTCAGGTCCTCGCGCGGCTGCGGAGGGTGTGTCTTGAGGGTCATATCTCCACCGGAATGCGCCGCCTCGTACGGGTTGATCGTCGTCGGGCGAGTCAGGCCCGGCGCTCGTCCCCATGCGGCGCGAGTGGTTGTAGAGATTCGCGACCAGTGCCGCCGATCGCACGTGGCGTTCTTCTTTAAGCAATGGGTGGCAGGAGGAGCGCGCCCTTCGCGACGTGGACCGCGGGCACTTCCACCTCCAGGAAACAAGAAGAAGGCCGGCCGCCTCCTCGAAGGGCGATCGTGGCATGTGGTTTGGGTCAAGCTTCGAGCGTCTGGATCTTTGCGGTCGTTCTCATTTCTTCCCGCGCGAGCGGATTGGCGTTCGTGGTTACCGTGACGTTCTAGGCGTCCAACGAGAGGCAACATGGCGCGGAACGAACGACCAAGGTCCTCGAAGGGCGAACATGGGATGAGATGCCTCTCATAAAGCGGATCGCCCGATCGAGGGGATGGAGCCCGCAGCATACAGGATCCGTGTTTTCGGATGGCCTCCAAACTTCGTAGGCCCGCCAGCTCCAGCATCACAGCGTGCTTAGCATGCTGGCGCGAGCCGTTCCCATCATTGCTGGTCGCGCTACTGGTCGACTGCGGGTGATCGTGCGTGCGCTTGCCGAAAGCCGCGTGAGGAAGCGCCGCGAATCTGTACGACGAAGCTCGGCGCTCGAGCCATGGTGTTCAGGAGGTTCTGCTGAACGGAACGGCCGGCGTGCAGCCGGCCATTGATAGGATTGGTCGCGAAGCAGGATTTAAACCTGCGGCCTATCCCCCCCGCGCGTCACTTTGGGTGCACCACCCGAAGGGATCGGGGCGGCCTGATGCGACCGCGCCGGTTTTCGCCCGTTCGTCATGACCGGTCCGGGGACTTCCTGATCCACCGAACGCGATAACGCACAGGCGGTTTCATCGTGTCGATGAGCGCCTGGCGGACGTCGTCCGCCCGGATGACGTTCTCGGCGTGACGATCCTCCGTCGCCATGGCCTGCGCGAACCCTCGCGGAACCTCGGGGCCCTCGGCCGTGCGAAGAAGTCCCGCGATTGGGTCGGGCGAGACCCACTTGCCCTCGAGCAGCGCGACCGCATCGAGCACTCCGGTCGACTTCACGACGAGCCCACCCCCCTCGGTCCGGCTGAAGCCATCGACCAGCAGAGGTTCGCCGGGCACGACCACGCGCAGCTCGGACGGGAACGGGTTGAAGGCAGCGTCGAATTCAAAGTCGATGTTGCCTGCCCCGCCCTCGTCGTCCTCGAGCATCGCGCCGATGCTCTCGAAGAGCGCCGTGACGAGCTTCTCTTCCACGTCGCTGAGCTCGGGCCCGGGATGCTCGGGAGTCTTCTCCTTGTCAGCGAATCGTGCGGCGAGTGTGAAGAAGAGGGGCTCGGCGCGGCCCTCATTGCTCTCGAGGTAGTCGTACAGGGAGTGCGTCGCGGCGAAGTAGCGGACCGCGTGCTCCGCGAAGTTTGCGAGGAGCCGGTCCACGTGGTCCTTCTGCTTCCGCGTAGCTCGTGTGCTCGTCCCGGCGTAAATCGTCAGCTCGTTCCATCCCTCGCCGCGGAGGACGTCGACGATAAGCGGCGTGTCGAAGGAGAACCGCTGCAGATTCGTGAAGGAAACCCGGCCGGTGTGCTCGACTCGCTGCAGTTGCCTTTTCTCGCGCTGGAACGTGACGCGCTCGAATTCGGGATCGGCATTCGCGAATCGCACGCTCCATTCGTCGCTTCCGCTGAGCAGCGCCTGGCGTTCGCGCTCGATGGCACCGGCTTCGGGCGTTCCCCGCTCCGCGTTGCCCAGCTCCGTCGAAGTCGAGATCGTCACCGAATCGGGCTGCTCGTTCGTGAACGTGAGCGTGACGATCTTCTCGACGCCCTTGCCGCACGAAGCCGCGAGCAGAAAGACCGAACAGACAATCACACCGATCAGCCCCCCGTCGCGAATCGCTTCGATCGGAACGAGGGGCGAGGTCCCACGCGATGGATCCCGGATCGCGGTCAGCGATGCACATGCCGCCACGATACTCGGACACTGGCAGGAAGGCAGTCCGGTGATGCGCGGATCTTGCCATACGCACAGGTGACGGAGCGCCGAGGGGGGGTCCGCTCTCGGCTGTCGTCGAAAATGCGGGTGTGACCAGGATTTTCCGTGGAATCAAGTGATTGCTCCGGATCTCGCGATGGAACTTCACAGCCAACTGGTGACCTGACCCAGACCTGATCCCAGACTCAGAAAAAAGTCAGGAGGCACCCAGAACCTTTCGCCGTCGCGGCCACATTATGAACAGTCATGAAACCCCGTCTTTCGCTATCCACCCCGGCAGGTCAACATGGCTGGATCCTTAGTCGGAATCTCAAAGAGTTTCCTGTCCCCGACAACGTCGTCCTGCAGCGATGGGCAGAGCGAGGACTCGTTCGGCCCGACGATTACCTGGTCAATCCTGGTCTCGACGCATGCGTCCAGGCGAAGGAGATCGCTCAGCTCGTGGTGATATTCCGCAAAGCAACGGTTCGACGCCTCGAGAAGATGTCCTGGCTGTTTTTCTTGGCAGTCTTTGCGATCGTCTGCATTGGTTTCATCGCGCGGTGAAGGTCGCCCGTTTAATGAGTACGTAATCCATATCGAAAGTATCCTCGAGCGGAGTGAGAGGGTCAGAGCTTCGAGGTTGAGCGTCAGTAGCCGATCTTACTGTTCAGGGAGAAAGAGGGAGCAGATCGTCATGAACCTGCTCGAAAAGGAGACTGCATCCATGTCGCTCCTCTTGAAGCGAAGTTTCGCGGTAGTTCTGGTTGTCTTTGCGGTCCTCTCTCATCCGCCGGCCATGCTGGGGCAGTGGCAGACGATCACGACCTTCGCCGGGCCGGAAGGAGGGGCGGGATTTGATGACGGGACGGGGAGCGCGGCGCGGTTCGACTTGCCGACCGGAGTGGCAACGGACAGCAGCGGGAACGTCTACGTCGCCGATACGGGCAACCATACGATCCGGAAGATCACGCCGGCGGGAGCGGCCACGACGCTGGCGGGTCTTGCGAAAATTCTGGGGAGTGCCGACGGGACGGGGAGCGCGGCGCGGTTCGACTTGCCGACCGGAGTGGCAA
>JANMSA010000738.1:0-2746 GCA_031388865.1 Acidobacteriota bacterium
GGATCGGCCGTCTGCCTAAGGACAAGGGAGTCGACATTGCGCGGCAGATCTGCGCGGGCCTGGCGGCCGCACATGAGCGAGGCATTCTGCATCGCGACCTGAAGCCGGCGAACATCATGCTCGACGAGCGGGGGAAGGTGCGGATCACCGACTTCGGCCTGGCCGCCGTCGTTGATGATCGGCAGGCGAATGCGGCCGAGGGAACCCCGGCATACATGGCACCGGAGCAACTCGCCGGACGTGAGGTCACCGTGCGCAGCGACATCTACGCCCTGGGCCTGGTGCTGTATGAGATCTTCACCGGTAGGCGGGCCTTCAACGCGAGCACGATTGCCGAGCTTCGAGAGATGCGCGAGCAGCGGAGCCTCACCGATCCCTCGCGCGTCGTCGAGGACATCGATCCCGCCGTGGAGCGGGTGATCCTTCGATGCCTGGAAAACGATCCGCACGATCGTCCGCCGACAGCAGTCTCCGTGACCGCAGCGCTTCCCGGTGGTGATCCTCTGGCGGCGGCTCTGGCCGCGGGGGAAACGCCGTCGCCCGAACTGCTGGCCGCCGCCGGAGATTCGGTCGGCCTGCGTCCGTCGATTGCTGTCCCGCTACTTTTGTTCGTTCTGATCGGATCGGCGGCCGGGATGATGCTGCGGAGCCAGCGCGTCCTGGCGGGCTATGTCAATCTCGAGCTGCCACCCGATGCGCTGGCGCTCAAGGCTCGCGAGACCATCCGTCAGCTCGGGTATCCACAGAAACCCGCGGATACGGCACGTGGGTTTTATGCCGATGGCGACTATCTCCGCTACATACGCGAACACGACAAATCGCCGCGACGTTGGGAGCGTTTGCGAACCGGCCAGCCGCCTTCGCTTCTTTTCTGGTATCGAGAGAGCAATCATCCGCTCGAGTTTCAGGGATTTTTCGCGGGCCGCGTCACGCGCTCCGATCCGCCGCCAACCGAGTCCGGAATGAAGCAGATCTCGCTCGATCCATCCGGCAAGCTGATGTTTTTCTCGGCAGTACCGGAACAGATCACCTCGAGCGGGGTCTCCAACGCTCCGATCGACTGGCGCGCGGTCTTCTCCGCTGCAGGGCTGGACCTCGCCCAGTTCACGCCGAGCGCGCCGAAGTGGGTGCCACCGGTTTTTGCGGACAGCCGCCTGGCGTGGGAAGGAAAGTATCCGTCGAATGAGCCGCTCCGTGTGGAGGCTGCAGCCTACCGCGGACAGCCGGTGTACTTTCATCTTATCGGGCCATGGACGCGGCCGTCGCAGATGGAGCCGCCGCGGCGCAGGACCGGCGAGAAAATTGCGCAAGGAATTTTCATCTGCATCTTTCTGAGCGTCGTCATCGGAGGCGTCCTGCTGGCCAGGCGAAACGTCTCCCTCGGGCGCGGCGATCGACGCGGTGCCTGGCGGGTGGCGACGTTCATTTTTCTGGTCATGATGATGAACATCGTTCTCTATACGACCCATGTGTCGACGGCCCACGAGCTCAGAGTTATGGTCATGGCCATCTCTCAAGCTCTCTTCTTTGCCGTGCTGATAGGGACGCTGTATCTGGCCCTGGAGCCGTATGTGCGGCGACGCTGGCCGCATGCGCTGATTGCGTCGGGGAAAGTCCTGGCCGGACGTTTCCGCGACCCGCTCGTCGGCCGGGACGTGCTGATCGGCAGCGTCGCCGGCGTCGCTGTGGCCGTCGTGAGCAGCGGTGTGCGACTGATGGGTGGGCCGGTAGGCGCTCCTTCCGGGTTGCAGCTTCTGAGCGGAGCGCGGTTCGTGTTCGCCTCCGTGCTGAACTCCGTGACCTTCGGCTTTTTCCTGGCGTTTCTGGCGACGTTTCTCCTTTTCGGCCTGCGCGTCGTGGTTCGAAAGGATTGGATCGCCGCTGCGCTTGTTCTATTGATTTTCCCCACGGGATCCGCCCTGGCGTCTGACGTTCCACTGGTCCTCTTCATCGCCAACCTCGCATTGTGGTCGGCCATTCTGTTCGTCATGACACGATTCGGTCTGGTGGCGACGTTCTCCCTCGCCTACGTTGGGTCTTTGCTACATTCCGGCGTCACCGATTTCACATCGTGGCATTCGTACACGGTCTGGATTCCCTTCACTGTGATCGCAGCCATGGCCATCGGCGCGTTCTACATCTCGCTGGCCGGCCGGCCCGTGCTTCGCGAGGCGTTGTTCGAGACCTGAAGTCTCCGCCGCGGGGGGCCTTTCTCGCTCATGAGCACGTTCCACACCGAACGACGCGTCGACTGCTGTCCGCGGTCACCCAGCACCCTTGCGATACACGTCCTTGCGGTCCCCGATTTTGACGATGTAAACGGTCAGCACCTCATCTTCGATCTCGTACAGGACGCGGTAGTTTCCTTGCCTGATCCTGTATTTGTCTCGCGTACCGGGCAATTTCTCAGCACCCACGGGCCGAGTGGGTGGGACGGGATGGGGACGGAGCTTCGCTCACGGGACGGACGGGATGGGGACGGAGCTTCGCTTCCCGGCTTCTCTAATCCGCTTCCGCTTCCCGGCTTCTCTAATCCGCTTCAGGACGTGAAAGGACGATCTCAGCGCGATGAGGGCATTCGGACATCCGGCCGACCAGGAGAGCCCGGTCGCCCGGGGACGGAGCTTCTCTGTTTTATGTTTGCCGTGGGACATAGCGACGCACCATTGAGCCTGGTTACCGGTGCCATCAGAGTTCGTCCGAGAGGAGTTGGCTGTGAAGACAGGGAACAGAAGCTCCGTCCCCA
>JANMSA010000772.1:0-15776 GCA_031388865.1 Acidobacteriota bacterium
GGGGGAGAAGGGTCTCGAGTTGTCCTTCCCGAGAGCGAAACGTTCGAGTCGCGTCGCATTTCCCCTCGAGAGCCTTCTCCCCTTCGCAGAGGGGAGAAGGTGCCGAAGGCGGATGAGGGGTCGCTCCCGTGCTATTCACCAGGCTCGTGCCGGCTGCCGACCGCGTCATCACCACTTCCACGGCAGTCTCCTGCCGTTGGATCGCTCGGGATGACAGACCCTCGAGAGGGCTCACCAGATCCTTCGCGCGGCGCGCCTCAGGATTTACACCCGGATACAATGCGCCCCGCCATGGCCGCGTACAAGACTCTTCGCGTCGAGCTCTCGGACGGCGTGCTCACCGTCACGCTCGACCGTCCCGACGTCCACAACGCATTCAACGAGAACCTGATCGCTGAAGCGATCGACCTGTTCTCGAGCCTCGACACCGAGGCTACGCGGGTGATCGTGCTCAAGGGGACGGGAAAGAACTTCTGCGCGGGCGCGGACCTCAACTGGATGTCGCGCATGGTGTCGTTCTCGCGTGAGGAAAACGTCCGCGACTCCTCGAAGCTGGCGAAGATGTACGCCCTGATGAACAGCTGCCCGGTACCTGTCGTGGGACGCATCCAGGGTGCGGCAATCGGAGGCGGTGTCGGCCTCGTGGCGATCTGCGACGTGGCCATCACTTCGTCAACGACGCAGTTCGGGTTGTCCGAGGTGAAGCTGGGGATTGTGCCGGCGGTGATCTCGCCGTATGTCATCGCCAAGATCGGCGAGACGCACGCGCGCGCCCTGTTCCTTACCGGCGAGCGCTTTCCGGCCGAGCGGGCATTGCGTATCGGTCTGGTCCACCGCGTCGTCGAAACGGAAAGCGAGCTCGATGCGGCCGTGTACGAGACCGTGACGCAGCTGAAGACGTCGGGGCCGGAAGCGGTCCGGGCGTGCAAGAAGCTGATCGCGCACGTCGCCTCGCACGACCTCGAGGAATCCATCCCGTACACGATCGACGCGATTGCGGAGCGTCGCGTATCCGAGGAAGGGCAGCAGGGGATGCAGGCGTTCCTGAACAAAGGACTGGCCGCGTGGGTATCGAAAAACTGAGACCGCTGTCGAAAGTGATGGTGCCCAACCGCGGCGAGATCGCGGTGCGCATCGCCCGGGCCTGCCGGGAGATGGGGATCGTCTCCGTGCTCGCGCACGCTGAGGACGAGGACCTTCGCTTCACCGGCCGCTTCTTCGACGAGACCGTCTCCCTTGGCACCGGCGACGCCCGCGATACCTACCTGAACGTCGCGAAGGTGATCGATGCGGCTCGCTCTGCCGGGGCCGACGCGCTGCACCCTGGATACGGATTTCTCTCCGAGCGCGCAGAGCTCTCGGCGGCCTGCGACGATGCTGGAATCGTGTTCGTCGGGCCGAAGGCATCCTCGATTGCGGCGATGGGCTCGAAGGCCGAGTCCCGTCGCCTCATGCGGACCCTCGGTGTCCCGGTCGTTCCTGGCTATGACGGCGAGGATCAGTCGCTGGAAACGCTCACTCGTGAAGCGGAGGGCATGCGGTTTCCGCTGCTCGTGAAGGCATCGGCGGGGGGTGGTGGGAAGGGGATGAAGATCGTGCGCGCTGCCGGCGAGCTGCGCGCGGCGATCGAATCGGCGGCTCGTGAGGCGAAGAAGGCCTTCGGCGACGACCGTCTGCTGCTGGAGCGCTACATCGAGGAGCCGCGTCACGTCGAGTTTCAGATCTTCGGTGATGGCCGCGGGAACGTCCTGCACCTGTTCGAGCGCGATTGCTCGATCCAGCGGCGTCACCAGAAGGTCGTCGAGGAGTCCCCGGCGCCACGCTATCCGGATGAGTTGCGCCAGCGGATGGCCGCCGCGGCCGTCGCCGCTGCTGCGGGCGTCGATTACCGCAACGCGGGAACGGTGGAGTTCATCGTCACCCCTGACGGCGAGTTCTATTTCCTGGAGATGAACACGCGTCTGCAGGTCGAGCATCCGGTGACGGAGCTCGTGACGGGCGTCGACCTCGTGCGGGCACAACTCGAGGTCGCGTCGGGAAAGCCGATGCCGTGGACGCAGAAGCAGCTCGCACAGCGTGGACACGCCATCGAGGTGCGCATCTATGCGGAGGATCCGGACGATCGTTTTCTGCCGCAGAGCGGAACCATCGCCGCGTATCGCGAGCCGGCCGGTCCGGGCGTGCGCGTCGACTCCGGTGTCATGCGCGGCAGCGAGATCAGCATCAAGTTCGATCCGATGCTGGCAAAACTGATCTGCTACGCGGAGGACCGCGCCAGCTGCATCGACCGCCTCAGCCGCGCCCTGGGCGACTACGTAATCCTCGGCACGAAGACCAACGTGTCGTGGCTCCGACGAGTCATCACGCATCCAGCCTTCCGCGACGGTCGCGTGAGCACGCGGTTTCTGCAGGACCACGAGGCGGACCTGGAGCGACGCGTGCCCGAAGTCGTGCCGGAGATTGCGGCCGCACTGGCAGCGTTGCCGCGAAAGCGTGCGACGTCGGGCGGAGAGCCGCGCGTCGCGTCCGTGTGGGACAGCGTGGGGACGTGGGGCGGGTGAGGCCAATCGCGACGGTTGCGGCAGACGACGATGGCGAAGGCGAGCCCTGACCACCCCCGGACGCACAACTGTGCTCGGCGTCGAAGGTCGCGCTTGATGGCGCATCCCCCCGGGGATCCGAGCGGCATCCCATTCCTCGGCTCCGCGACTCGCATCGGATGACTCGTGCCGTCGCCGTGAAGGAAGCTGGAGCGGGTTCCCTGCGTTACAATCCGACAGCGGTGGCAGCGAAGGCACGCATCACCTCGGAGTTTGCAACGCCGCGCGAAGTGGCGTCGCGGCTGCAGATCCCGCCGTCGCGGGCCGCGGAGCTTCGGCAGCAGCTCTTCGACCTCCAGCTTCGCAGGCCGGACGGCCCGCTGGCCGGCGTCGATGGCAAGGTGCGGCGTGATCCGCGAGCCGCCGCCCCCGCGAAGAAGAAGTAGAGACGCCGGAATCATGGGAGCGAACGCTGCCAGCGCTCCGGTCGCCTTCATCAATCTTCCCTACGCAAAGCGATACGAACGCGTCTATCTCGCGTACATCGCAGGCGTCTCAGGGTATGGGCTCGTGCCCACTGCCGCTCCCTCCTCAATCCTCAATCCTCGATCCTGATCCCCTCACCACCCACCCCCTCCCCCTCCGCCCGAGCTGCTGCGGGAGCTCGAGCTCGAGCTGGAACCGCCGCCGCTGGACCAGCTCCAGCCCGAGCCACTGGAGCTGGAACTGCTCGAGCCGAACGAGCTGCTGGAGCGGGCAGGTTTGGCCGCGACGGTGGTCGCGAAGGTCTGGATGGATGCCCAGCTGCCTGTTGCGCCAGCGCCGCCAAAGCCGCCGCCGCCGGACTGGAATGCTGGCGCGGCAGGTCTGGCAGTGGCGCTGGGCGGTGACGACGACGCGCGGCTGGTGGAGGGCGTGGTGCGGCGATCCTCATCCCTACGCGCTTCAGGTCGATGCGGACGAGCGGCGGTGACGGACCAGCGGTCGTCCGGCGTCAGTCCGAAGGCGAGCATGTAGGGGATCCAGCGCGGATCGACGACGGGGTCCTGGAGCACGATGCGTTGCCGCAGGTACTTGCGCGCGGCGATGAAGTTGACGAGGTTGCGCAGCTCCAGCCCCGTCCCGCGCCACGACGCCAGTCGCAAGGCAATCGCGAACAAAACTGCGCCCGCGACGAGGTTCGCCACCAGCCAGCCGAGGGACGTATTGATCAACGTGTGCAACATGGCGGCGAGCAGCAGAGGGACCGGGAAGCACATGGCCAAGGCCCGGCCCCCCAATCTGCGTCCGTACCAATAGGCCAGCGCGAGGGTGACGACGAACGCACAGGCCATGAACGGGAAGACAAACAGTGTTGCCACGAACGCGACGCATCCCCATTTCCAGGTCGCGCCCGGTCCCGTTCGGACCAGGCGGGATGCGGCGGCGGCCAGCGGCGCCGTGATCGACTTCGCCGGCTCGAACCCGGTCCCGCCGTAATGCTTGCGCAGTTTTTCCGGGCTGATCTCGTTTCCCTCGATGAAGAGCGCATCCACGAAACCGCGCTCGTATTCCGACAGACTCTCGCGCGGCACGAGCAGTCGCAGCCTCGGGGCTCCCGCTACATTCTCGATTTTTCCTTCCGTGGTCATGGTCGCGATCAGTGCCGCGACCTCGCCCGGCCCCGTGGCGCCGTCCCACGCGGCGCCGACGACCTCGGCGCGATGCACCAAGAGGTTGTGCTCGAGCCACTCCGGCGTGACCCGAGGCCGAGGCTCGAATCGTCCCAGTCCCGCCTCCCGCCGCCAGAACCAGATCGTGAGCAAGATCGCTGCGGTCAGGAACGCGAGGAGTGCGGTCAGCTTGGCGATGGTCGATGCGGGTGGCGGCGGGGGCGGCTCAGGGACGGAGGGTGGGGGAGTGCTGGACACGCCCTGCGCCGGAGTGGCGTCGGGCAGTGCTGGCGTCGCGAGATACTGCGGTTCTCCCTCGCCGGTCCGCTGCAGCCGCACGGTGAGGACGGCGCTCTCTCCGGGAGGCAAGTCGGTCCGCTCGTAGAGCGACACGAAATCAACCGGCGGCTGAAACGCGGAGTCGAGGTCGAGCTTCGCGGAGAACGACTCGATGGGACCGGGGCGGTCCGTGAACGCAAAGTCGTGCGAGAGGACGTAGTGGTCTCCCTGTCTTGCGACGATGTTGCGCACGAGGTAGTCGACGACGTACACGCGTTCCGCGTTGCGAAACGGCGGAGCGGAGGCTTCGCGCGCACGCCAGCGCAGCGTCGTGCCGTCGAAGCCGTATTCATGCAGGGCGATGCGCTCGCTGAGGGTCAGCGCCATCGGGCGCTTCCTGCCGCGTTCATCGACGCGACTCATGCTCAGGAGCGAGAGCTGCTGTCCGCGCCCGACGCGGAAGACTCGCTGGCCGCCATTCCAGTCGCCGTCGAAGAGCATGCGATGCCGCTCGGAAACCCGCAGCGTGCCGTCGTTCTCGAGCTTCGCGGTGACCTCGAGTGACTTCCAGCGAAGCGTACGCTCCTGTGCATGCAGCAGCGACGAGAGGAGAAGCGTCAGTGCCACGAGAGCGGATCGCATGAGCTGAGTGTAAGCGCTCGGTGCGATCGCATCGGCTCATTCGACCGCAGCGTGTAAAGTGGCGTGTTGCGCCCGGCTGGAGTAAGAGAGGAGAACCGATGGCAACGTTCGGCTCGTGGTCGGAAGTGGGAAAGTTGAGGAGCGTGCTGCTGCACCAGCCCGGCCTCGAACATCGTCGAACACTTCCGTGGAACAAGGACGCGCTCCTCTTCGATGATCTGCTGGACCTTGAAGAAGCGCGGCCGCAGCACAGGCAGTTCGCGCAGACCTTCTCCAGCCGCGGCGTGGAAGTCCTGTTCCTGGCCGACCTGCTGAAGGAGGTCTGCCGCGATGCTTCCATGCGCGCTGAGGTCTTCCGCGAAGTGATGCAGGGAGTCCCGCTGCCCGATGACGTCCAGCCCTACGACCTGATCAGCGGGTTTCCGCGCACCTGGCAGGATGACGACACCGGTTGGGAGCCATTACCGAACCTCTACTTCATGCGCGACCCCGCGTTCGCTGTGCCGGGTGCCATCGTCATCTCGCGCCCGTACTGGCCTGCGAGGCAACGTGAGTCGCGGCTGGTGGCCGCCGTGATGAAACGGCATCCGCGGTTCGCCGGCGCGGTGATCTACGACGGAATCCTCGAGGATCCGGCAGCGTCCATTGAAGGGGGAGACGTGCTGGTCGCCGACGAGCACAACGTCATCATCGGTGTGGGTGAGAGGACCAATCACGCGGGCGCAGATCACCTGGCGCGCTTCCTCTTCGAGAACACCACCGTGCGGCGCGTGTTCAAGCTGGCCATCCCTGCCAAGCGGGAGTTCATGCACCTGGACACGATCATGACTTTCATCGACCACGCGCAGCTTCTGACGATGCCCTACCTCTGGGACCAGCCGGACGTCTACGCGCGAATCGCCACGCGCGCGCAGCAGCAGTGCGCGAAACTCGGCTTCGCCTACCGCGGGCCTGACCCGTCCTCCTTCGAGAAATCGACGTGGCTGGAGGTGTGGTCCGCGGACGGGATGGAGAAGCGCTACGACGACGAGATGCGTGGGCTGCACGAATATGGAGTGATCGATTCCGGACGGACCGTTACCGTAGCCGGTGACGCCGCCGCTTATCCCACGCGTGAGGATCACGCCATCGAAGCGCTGCGCGAACAATGGAACGACGGTGCGAACGTGGTGGCTGTCAAGCCGGGTCAGGTGATCGCATACAGCTGCAACGATCGCACGATCCGCGCGCTCGAGACTGCAGGCGTCGAGGTCCTGTCCATCCCCGGGAGCGAGCTCGTACGAGGACGAGGCGGCGCGCGCTGCATGTCGATGCCTCTGCACCGCGACGCGATCTGATGGGATTGAGGATTGAGGATGAACGTCAGATGCGGTTGACACCCCAGGGTTCTCCTCTCGCGCCCGACTTTCAATCCTCAATCCTCAATCCCCGATCCGCCCGCCCTCTCATCTCCCGTCCTGAAGTTGCGATATCGTGCAGCGGTCCATGGCCCCTCGCCCGATCCCCCTTTCATCACCCGACATCGGAAGTGAGGAGCGGCGGCTCGTCGACGAAGTACTTCGGTCGGGACAGCTGGCGAGCGGACCCGTGCTCGGGGATTTCGAGCGTGAGTTCGCTGCGCGTTTTGACGCGCGTCACGCGATCGCGATGTCCAGCGGGACTGCGGCGCTCCACGTGGCGATGATCGCCGCGGAGGTTGGCGAGGGCGATTGCGTGATTACCTCGCCGTTCTCCTTCATCGCCTCGGCGAACTCGATCCTGTTCGAGCGGGGCACGCCTGTCTTCGTCGACATCGATCCCGTGACTCTGACGATGGATCCTGGGGCGACCATCGCCGAGATCGAGTTGCTGGCAGGGCAGGGACGTCTGCGCGCCGTCCTGCCGGTCCACATCTTCGGACGACCGGTGGATGGCATGGCCGAGATCGTGAGTGCTGCGCGCCGGCACGGTGTTCCGGTGATCGAAGACGCCTGCGAGGCGATTGGCGCCTCTGCGGACGGCATCACCGCGGGCAGATGGGGCGATGCCGCAGTCTTCGGTTTCTATCCGAACAAGCAGATGACGACAGGCGAAGGTGGCGTGCTGCTGACCGATCGGGACGACTGGGCGCGGCTGGCGTACAGCCTCCGCAATCAGGGGCGGTCCGACGACGGAAGCTGGTTGCAGCACGAACGCCTCGGCTACAACTACCGGCTGAGCGAGCTCAGCGCGGCCGTCGGCCTCGCGCAACTGCGTCGCCTCGACGAACTGCTGGCGAAACGCGCGGTGGTGGCTGGCCACTACAACGCGCTACTGGCGAACGTGGACGGCATCACGCCGCTCGCCCCACCCCGCGCGGGCATGCATGTGAGCTGGTTCGTTTACGTGGTGCGCCTTGCGCCGGAGCTCGAACGCGACACGATCATGGCGGCCCTGGCAGCACGCGGCATCAGCAGCCGGCCTTACTTTCCCGCCATTCACCTCCAGCCGTTCTACCGGGAGCGATTCGGGTTTCGGCCGGGGATGTTTCCTCATGCCGAGGCGGCGGGCGCATCGCTGCTGGCGCTGCCGTTTCACGGCAATCTTCCCTCTGAGGACATCGAGTATGTCTGTGCCGCGCTGGCCGAAGAAGTCGGCAGCGTGAAGGTGGCCGGGTGAGAGCGTTTCAGCCGCACGAGCTGCTGCCGCCGAGGACGATCGGCACCGACGTCGCGGCAATGCGGGCGTTCGTGGAAGGGCGGCGCATCCTCGTCACCGGCGCGGGCGGGTCGGTCGGCTCGGAGCTCTGCCGCCATCTGGCGGCGCTCGGCTGCGCGTCGCTGACGATGTTCGAACGCCACGAGAACAGCCTTCACGAGCTGATGCTCACGATCGAAGATCCCGCCGCCGACCCATTTCTGGGCGACATTCTCGACGGCAGGCGCCTCGACGAGGCGTTCGTGCAGGGCCGTCCCGACGTGGTCTTTCATGCGGCTGCGCACAAGCATGTGCCGCTCGTCGAGCGTCATATCCGCGAGGCGGTGAAGAACAACATCACCGGGACGCGCATGGTCGCGGAGGCCGCGGAGCGACATGGGGTGAGCCGCCTGGTGCTCATCTCCACCGATAAGGCAGTGAACCCCTCCAGTGTGATGGGCGCGACGAAACGCGTGGCGGAGCTGATCGTGCGTGCATCCGTCTCCGGGTCGCGCACGGAGTTCGTCGCAGTCCGCTTCGGCAATGTGCTCGGCAGTAACGGCAGTGTCCTGCCACGTTTCCTGGAGCAGATCCGCCGCGGCGGTCCGCTGACGATTACGCATCCTGACGTCCGGCGCTTTTTCATCCTCATCCCCGAGGCCGTCCAGCTGGTCATCGAGGCAGCGGCCCTGGGGCGCTCGGGCGCGATTTACGTGCTGGAGATGGGCGAGCCGGTAAGCATTGTGGATCTGGCGCGGCGGACCGTCGAGGCTTGCGGCGCGTCGCCATCGATGCCGATCGAGTTCATCGGGCTGCGGCCGGGCGAAAAGCTCGATGAGGAACTGGTCGGGACGAATGAGTGGGCGGTGGCGACGACCTTTCCGCACATCGCCGAGATCAGAAGCGAGGTGCCGCTCCCACCCATGTTCGTAGAAGATCTGGCAACGCTGGAGAGGAGTGCCGCGACGGGGACAAACGAGGAGCTGATCGAGCTGCTGCGCGCGATCGTTCCGGAGTTCGTTCCCTTCGCGCCGATCCCGGCGTGAACAGGATCGTGATCGTCGGTGCGGGCGGGCATGGAGCGGTGGTCGCGGACATCGTGCGCGACGCGATCGGCTTCGTCGACGACGTGGTGCATGGGCCGGTCCTCGGCATTCCCTTTCTCGGTTCGATCGCATCGCTGCGCGACATCGCCCACGACGCGGTCGTTGTCGCGATCGGCGACAACGGCCTGCGCCGCGAGGTCACGGCGCGCCTTCTCGATCTCGGCGAACGCCTGGCCACTGCGATCCATCCCTTCGCCTCGGTCGCTCCATCGGCGACGATCGGTGAAGGGTCGATGATTTGCGCCGGTGCGATCGTGCTGCCGCGGGCAGTCGTGGGGCGCGGGGCGATCCTCAACACGAAATGCTCGGTCGATCACGACTGCGTCATCGGCGACTTCGCGCACATCGCGCCGGGTGCAACGCTGGGGGGCAACGTACGCGTCGGAGAAGAGACACTCATCGCAACGGGTGCGTCGATCGTGGCCGGGATGACCATCGGCGCGCGAAGCATCATTGGCGCGGGAGCGGTGGTCGTGCGCGACGTTCCGCACGACGTGACGGCATTCGGCGTGCCGGCGCGGATCACATCCGATCGCCGTTCTGAAACGCGCCGCTGATCACCGTGGCCGGCAGACTCGCCAGAACCCCCTCGGTCCACTCGCACTCCATCGCTGGCCGTCGAGTTGCGTACCAGAACAGCCGGCGTCCGGCGGCGTGGGCTCGCGCGGCCAGGTGCGGTAGCGCGGCGTCGTCGGACACGAGGTGCACGCGGTCGAACTCCGCCGCGCGCTCGACCACAGCCGACCACACCCCGCGCTGCCCGATGCACTCGATGTTTGCGTTGGGACGCGCGAGAAACTGAGTCCGCCATTGGGCTGGCGTATACAGAAATCCCGTCGGAAATGACGCCGGGTCGGGCTCGAGCATCTCGAGCTCGACGGCAATTGCAGGCGCTTCTGTCGAGCGGCAGTAGAACGACGGATGCATGCCCGCCCCGGCTGCGTCGAAGCGGCGCCGGCTCGGGTTCTCACTCCTGCAGAAACCGAGAACGACCGCGCCGCGTTCTTCTGCTGCGACACGGGTGGCGTCGAGCATCTGCGTGAATGCGCCCTGACCCCGCGCTGCCGCGAGCGTCCACGATCCGGTCATGATCGCCGCAGGTCGTCCGTCGCGCAGGATCCGCCAGGTAATGCCCGATGCGGCGATGGGGCGAGCCGAGTGGTCATCGAGAAAGAGCAGCTCCGCGTCATCCCGGAACACCCACGCAAACATCGCTTCTCCACCCCACGATCCAAAGGAGGCGTTGGCGCCGTCGAGGTACTCGTGCGGATCGGCGCCACGTGCGGCGAGGCGTCGCAGCCTCATGCGGCCATCTCTCCCATGGAAGTCCACCAGAGATCATCCCCGAACCGGTCTTCGATGGTGCAGAACAGCTCGTGGAGAGCCTCGCGATACGGCAGAGTGAGGCCGTCCAATGCACGGTACGACCCCGACTCGGCGAGGAGATGCGCTTTGATCGAAAGGAGGCCGCCGCATTCGAGAATGGACAACGCGCGATCGAGCGTCGATGTCGCCTGAAAATTCGTTGCGAAGTGGACCAGTCCCGGCTCGATCCGATGTGGCCGCAAGAGCGAGACGCCGGTCAGGCCGCTTCCCTTCGTCACCGCGCCCGGCGTGATCGGAGTGTCCAGGTCGCGTGCCGAGGCGACGAAGGTGAGCCCGGTGTCGCGCATGGCCGTGAGCAGCTCCGTCGTGGCGTGCCATCCCGGAGGGGACATGCCTCGAACGAAGGGGAGTTGCGCTCGTTCGAAGAGCTCCATGGCCGCGTCGATGATGGAGCGGCATTCCGCGACTGTGCGCCCTGAGAACTCGAGGATCGGCCGAAGACCGGGACGCACGTGATGCAAGCCATGCAACGCGATTTCGGCACCGCGCCACTCGCGCAGGAACTCGCAGAAGGCCTCGTGGCGGTCGAGGCGAAAGATACCGCGCGGATGCACGCGCGCCGTGAAAACGCGGTCGCGCACGAACGGCATACGAGCCAGCAGCGTCCGTGTCGGAGCGGGATCGAGCGTGCGCCAGTCGGGTGTTGTGAAGAGCGTCACCTGCAACTGGGGATGGCGCTTCTGCAGCCACTGCACGAGGCCGAGCTTCTCTTCCGCGCCGGGCGCCGGATGGACGTCGTCGACGGAGAAACAGACGGCGGCGCGTTTCGAGTCGGGCAGCCAGCTCATGGGTGCAGGTTCGCCGCGTATTGTGTCGCAACATCCAGCGGCGTTCCCAGAGCGCGGACGCGGCCGGAATCGAGCCAGAGCATCCGATGGGACATCGCCACCAGCCGGGACACGTCGTGCGAGACGACCACGAAGGTCACGCCGCGTGCGCGCGACTCCTCCATCCGCGCAACGCACTTCGTTTGAAATTCAGCGTCGCCGACGCCTAGAGCTTCGTCGATGAGCAGGATGTCGGCTTCGATGCTGGTGGCGACCGCGAACGCGAGGCGCACGGTCATCCCCGCAGAATAGGTCCGCAGCGGCGCGTCGAAGAAGCCGCCGATTCCGGCGAACTCCGCGATCGCGCCGAGACGATCCCGCATCGACGCGCGGGTGACACCGAGGAACGCCCCGCGCAGTACGGCGTTCTCGCGTCCGGTCAGCTCGGGGTGAAAACCGCCGAGCAGGTCGATGATGGGCGAGACCGCGCCGCGAATGCGCAACCGCCCTGCGGTTGGGGGGAGGACGCGCGCCATGACATTCAGCAGCGTCGTCTTGCCGGCACCATTGCGCCCGATGACTCCCAGCACTTCGCCGCGCGTGACGCTCAGCGTGACGTCGCCGAGGGCTGGGTATTCGACGAAGCGCTGCCGCCGCCCGCGGACGATGGCCTCCTTCAGCGTCACGCTCGGATCGAGCGGGACGCGATAGTGGACGGAAACGCCGTCCATCTGCAGCACCGTCGCTTCGGCCAGAGGCCCGGAGGCGGACGCGCCGGAATCAAGTGCGATAGGCGATGTCATCGGTCGAACGGGTGAACAGAAACCATCCAGCGGTGAGAGTGACGACCCCGATGATGAGCATCGGCAGGAACGAGTCGTAGGGAATCACATTTTCGTAGAGCGGCGCCCGGAATGCCTCGATGTAGACAGTCAGCGGGTTGAAGCGAACGAGCGGATGTACCCGCGCCGGAAGGATTGAGGCGGGATACACCACTGGCGCCAGAAACATCAGTGCGGGGAGAAGCATGGTCCAGGCGGGCATGACGTCCGGGAAGTACAGCGCACCCGTCGCCACGATCAGCGAGACGCCGAGGATGAACAGCGAGGCGAACGCGATCGTCACCGGCAACGTGAGCAGCGCGACCCCGAGTGGCCGGCCCAGGGCCACGACCACGCCCAGCACCGGGAGGAGCGACAGCGCCAGATTGATCGCTCCGGTGAAAAGCGTGGCGATGGCCATGGCCGTCTTGGGAAAACGAACGCGCCTCCAGAGATCGCCTCCCGCCATCTCCTCGCCGGCCATGGTCGTCGTCTGCGCAAAGAAGTTCCAGAGCAGCAGACCGGGGAACACGTAGAGGGGGTAAGCCGGCGTGGTCGTGGAGAACGCCCGTGTGAACACGAGCGACAACGCCACGAGCATGAGAACGGGATTCATCATCGTCCAGAGAAATCCGAAGGCCGAGCGCTTGTAGCGGACCTTGAGGTTTCGTTCGACCAGCGCGCGGACCAGCGAGCCATGTGCAAGCAGATCGCGCAGTTCCTCGAGGGCTCGGGCGGGACGCCGGGCGGAGTCGTACTCGGTGGCCACCGGCTTCACGCGCGGGCTCCACTCGCGGGCGAGGCTGACGGCCGTTCCGCCGCGCGTTGAGTCAGGCGGCGGTAGAGAGCATCGATTGCGTCCGCGGTTTGGGAGGAGGTGAAGCCCTCCAGCATGAGGCGGCGTCCCGCCCGGCCGAGCGCGGCCGCTTCCTGGGGATTCTCGAGGAGCCGCAGGACCGCACCAGCCAGCGCGTCGGGATCCGACGGAGGGACGAGCAGACCCGTCTCCTGGTCGCGCACCGATTCTGGCATGCCGCCGACTCGTGTGGCAACGACGGGACACTCCATCAGCAGCGCTTCAATCGTGCCGCCGAGGTTCTCGGTGAGCGAGCACTGCACGGCCACGCTCGATGCGGCGAGAAGCGAGGGCACGTCGTCGACGTATCCGGCGAAGATCACCCTCTCGCGCAGGAGCTCGTCGCTGCCGCATGCGTCGATCAGTCGCTGCCGGTACTTTTCCCCGGCGCTCATCACGCCCTGGCCGGCCAGGACGAAACGAGCCGCAGGCAGGCGTTGCGCGATGGTGCGCGCGGCGGAAAGAAAGTCCTCATGGCCCTTCAGGCCGCGACCGACTGTGTGCGGTGGGGTCTGAGCACCGCGCGTTGGTGGATAGAACTGGGCCACGAGTGTCACCAGCGGCACGTCGTTGGAAACCCCGAGCTCGCGCCGCGCACCGAGCGGGTCCGCGCGCGCAGGATCGAAGCGCGTGGCGTCCGCGCCGTAGTAGATGCACTGCAGCCGTTCCGGATTCGCTCCGAGCGCCGTGTACAACTGCTGCGTGCGTCTGCATCCGGCGACCGTTGCGTCGTCCAGCCACCAGGTGAAACGATCGATGCGGGCCGTGAGCGGCGCTTCGAGGTGCCGCGGACCTGGGAGGCCCGCCACATGACGGATCCGCCCCAGCGCGGCGGCCAGACGCGCGACCACGACCGAGGCGAAGATGTGCGAATGGACGATGTCGATTCGTTCACGCCGGAGGATGCTCGCCAGCCGGATGGCCGCGAGGGGGATTCTCAGCGCATACACCGGCAGTCGCGCGCGATCGCTCCCGGTTGCGAAAGTGAAGGCTACGGCGTGATGGCGGATCCCGGCAGCCTGAAGCCGCTCGCCGAGGTCGCCGCGTTTTCTGTCGATGATCGCCACCACGTCGTAGCCGCGCTGGACCAGGTCGCGGCAGAGCGAGACGAACCACTCGCATTGCTCCCATGCCCCCGCGACCTGTGCGATGCGGATGCGATCCGCGGTGCGTGGCCTCACGCCTCTCAGAAGTTCCCGGATGAGGTACTTCGTCCTTACGGCAATGCTCGGTCCCCGGTGGCTGCGATGGCGGCGCATCACGCGGCGCAGTTCCAGCAGGATGGGCAGGATCCGAAAGGGCATGATGGCGGAGCGCAGCAGCATCCGGCCGAGGCGGTAGTGTTGCTCGGACCGTCCGGTTTCGCGCGCGAGCATCTCCTCGACATCGCGTGCGGAGCGAGCCAGCGTGAACCGGTCGAGCATGTGCTGGCGGCCGTTCTCGCCCAGCCGGCGCGCCAATTCCGGATCACGCAGGAGTCGCACGATCGCGTCAGCCAGCGCGGTCGCGTCGCCCGCCGGAACCGTCAGGCCGGTGCGCTCGTGGAGGACGGTGTCGGCGTAGCCGCGGATGTCGGAGACGACCAGCGGTCGTCCCATCAGCAACGACTCGATCGTGCCGCCAACGTTGTCGTTCAGCGATGGATGAACCGAGACGTCGAATGCGGCAAGCATGTCCGGGACATCATTCCGCTCACCAGTGAAAAGCACAGCGGCTGAGATGCCGAGGCTCTGCGCCAGCTCCTGCAGCTCGCGCTCGTACGCAGGGCCGGTCGGTCCCCAGCCGCGCCCAACGAGCGCGAACTTCGCATCGGGGAACGCCGCCAGGATCCCGGGAACCGCTCGCAGCAGCACCTCGTGCCCTTTCACGCCGCGCCCCACGAGGCCCGGCCCGAAAACAGCGACGGAGTCCGATGGAGGATAGAAGTACGCCACGATGCCGATCAGGGGCGCGCCCGGTGCCACTCCGAGCTCGCGACGCACGCGTGCGCCATCCGCGAGAGCGGGGTCGAAGCGGCTCTGCTCCGTGGTGTAGTAGACCAATGCCGTCTTCGATTCCGGAACCCGGTGTGAGTGAAGGAGCTCCCGCGTATAGCTGCAGGAGGCGATCGTCTGCGTGTCGCAGAACGCCGTCCCGATCTCGATCGGTCTCAACGCGTCGGACTCGAGCGTGAGCGGCCCGGCATTGGCGCCGAAGCGGATGGGCACGTCTGCGATCCACGACGCCAGTCGCGCCATGACGACAGAAGGCAACAGGTGCCCATGCACGACATCGGGCCGAAGACGTCGCAACATCCGCACGAGCGCCAACACCGCGCGAGCGCGACCGATCAGACCGGGGATGGAGAGGATGTCCAGGCTCGCCACGTGGCAGGGGATGCCGCTCAGCGCCAGCGCCGGAGCAATGGTCCCGTCGAGGCTGGGCAGGATCACACCGACGTCATGCCCCAGCCGCTGTTGTTCCCGCACCAGCGCCACCACCCACGGAGCGCCATTCGCGGTGGCGGTGACGTGGAGGATGCGGAGCGGACGGGAGGAAGGGGCTGCCATTCGCGCGCAGCTTACCAGCCGGAGTCCGTGTTCCTGATGATGGCGCCGCGATCGGCCATCACTCTGCGATATCGTCGGTTGGGGGGCGAACCATGAACACCAAAGAAGTGGGTAAGAAACTGGTGGAGCTTTGTCAGTCGGGGCATTTCTTCGAGGCCATCGACACGCTGTACGGCGACGACATCGTCAGCATCGAGGCGGCGCAGTCGCCGGACTTTCCACAGGAGATGCGCGGCATCGACGCGATCCGCGAGAAGAACAAGCAGTGGGCGGATGCTCACGAGATTCATGGCATCCGCGGCGAGGGACCCTTTCCGCACAAGGAACGCTTCGCGGTGCGCTGGTCGATGGATGTCTCGCCGAAACATGGCCCGAATGCAGGACAGCGAGCTCCGTTCGAGGAAGTCGCGGTCTACACCGTCGCGAACGGAAAGATCATCAAAGAAGAGTTCTATTACGACTCCTGATTTTCGGTTGTCAGTTGTCGGTTGCCGGCCGCCAGTGGTCAGTTGTCGGTTGTCAG
>JANMSA010000844.1:0-5112 GCA_031388865.1 Acidobacteriota bacterium
GATTGGCGGTTGGCGGGAGAACCCGACTGCCCCTGCCGATCAAAGCGGTCCCTCCGCCAACCGACAACCGCCAACCGCCAACCTCATCGCCGGGGCGTTGTTCGTTCTCCTGTCCGTCGCCATGACCTGGCCGCTGGCGCGGAACCTCGGGCGGGCGGTCTCGGATCCGGGCGATCCGCTGATCAATATCTGGATCCTCGACTGGGACTGGTGGGCGACCCTTCATCAGCCGCTCTCGCTGTTTCACGCGAATACGTTTCATCCGGCGAAGTACTCGCTGGCGTACAGCGAGAACCTGTACGGTGTGGCGCTGCTGCTGTTCCCGCTGCGGGCTGTCGGTGTCGGTCCGATCGCGGCTTACAACGTAGCCATGCTGACCGGCTTCGCCTTCTGTGGCTTTGCGGCATATCTCCTCGGTCGCAGGCTCACCGGCTCCTTCGCCGCGGGACTGGCCGCGGGTGTCTTCTACGCGTTCGTGCCGTTCCGGTTCGTGCATCTCTCGCACGTGCAGCACGTCTGGGGTGGCTGGCTTCCTCTGCTGTTGTTCGCTCTTCTGAGGTATGCGGAGCGTCCGACCTGGAGGCGCGGGGCGGTGTTCGCCGCGGTGTTCGTCGCGAACGGGCTGACGAACATCCACTACCTCCTTTTCGGGGCGATCGCAACGGCGGTCACGGCCGCGCTTTTGATCCCTCGCCGCTCGTGGAGGGAGCTGGCACTGCCAACGCTCGGCGCGATGCTGGTGCTCGCGCCCTTCCTCTATCCGTATCTCGCGGTGGCGAAGCTTTACGGGATGGAGCGGAGCTGGGAGGAGGTGTGGCGTTTCTCTGCGACAGCGGCGGACTGGCTGCCCGGCGCCGTGGAGCCGGAGCGGAAACTCTACCCGGGCGCGCTGTCACTCGTCATCTGCGCGATTGCGTTCGCCGTGGCGTGGCGGGAAAAGGCAAAGCTTGCGCTGGCGTCGCTGTGGATCGCCATCGGCTTCGCCGGCTCTCTGGGGTTGAACTTCTTCTTCCACGAGTTCCTGTTCGGCGCCGTCCCGGGCTTCCGCGCGATCCGCGTGCCTGCGCGCTGGGCGGTGATCGCTTACATCGGAATGGCCATCCTGATCGCACTGGTCACTGCGGTGATCGCGCGGCGCAACCGATGGCTCGCGCTGATCGTGCCGGCCGCGTTCGTGACCACCCTGTGGGCCGCGCCAGTGCGCTGGTTCCTCCTCGATCCTGAACCGCCGGCCGTGTATCGGTGGCTCGCCACGCAGAAGGTGAGCGCGATCGTCGAGCTGCCGATGGACACCTTCTCGAGCGATTACGAGTACATGCGCCACGCCACGGTTCATCACCGGCGGATGGTCAACGGCGTCTCCGGATTTTCGCCGCCAGTGCGGATGGAGTTGTCGCGCCTCTCGAACGAAACGCCGATGTCCGATGTGCTTGCCAGCGAGCTGCGGCGGGCCGGCGTCGAGCTCGTGCTCGTCCATTCGGACTGGTACGGCGAGCGGACACCACTGCTTCGTGATTGGCTGCGGCGGGAGCTGGACCGCGGGGGCTTGCGCTACGTCAGGCATTTCGACGCCAAGGTGCAGGCGGACTGGGTGTTTTCACTGAAAGGCGGAACGGGCCCTCGTCCGCGCGAGCTGGAAGTCTTCCTCGCAGGCGGCCCTACTTGCACCTCCTCCATCGCCGCGGTCCTCGACGTCCCCGCTGGTGGCAGCGCGATCGCCGGAAATGCACAGTTTCGCGGCTGGGCCTCATCCCCTGACGGCATCGCATCGGTCGACGTCTGGTTCAACAACCGCGGCGTGCGTCATCGTGCGCGTATCGTCGAGCTACCGGCCGGGCGCTGCGGCGGCGCCCCTCCGGTCCGATTCGAGCTTTCGCTTCCCACGCGCCCGGCGGAGATCTGGCGGGAGACCGACGTGCTCGTGGAGATCACGGACCGGAAGGGGAGGAAGAGCGTGACGGATGACCGGTGGGTGAGGTGGGAGTGACGGAGTCTTCGAGTCTTCAAGTCTTCGAGTCTGCGGGTCTTCAATTCTTCGAGGGGTTTCTGAATGCCTCGAAGACTCGAAGACTCGTAGACTCGTCGACTCGAAGACTCGAAGACTCGAAGACTCGAAGACTTGAAGACTCGTAGACTCGTCGACTAGCATCTCAACCATTGGAGGAAGCATGCGTAAGAGACTATTGACAGGAGTAATGCTGCTCACCGCGACAGGCGCGTTCGCGCAGCAGCAGATGCCGACGCCTCGACCGAGCCCGAAGGCTTCGCTGATGCAGAACGTCGGCCTGACCACGATCACGATCAACTACAACCGCCCGGGCGTGAAAGGGCGCCCCATCTGGGGCGCGCTCGTCCCGTACGGCCAGGTCTGGCGCACCGGTGCGAACGAGGCCACGACCATCGAGTTCGGCGATGACGTGTGGATCAACGGCAGCAAGCTGGCGAAGGGGCTCTACAGCCTGCACACCATCCCCGGGCAGAGCGAGTGGGCTGTGATCTTCAACAGCGTGGCGCAGCAGTGGGGGAGCTACAGCTATGACGCCACGAAGGACACGCTGCGGGTCAACGTGAAGCCGGAGATGGGCGAGCACCGTGAGTGGTTGACGTTCGAGGTCCCGGAGATGACCACCGACACGGCGAAGATCGCCCTGCGCTGGGAGAAGGTGGTCGTACCGTTTACGGTCGACACCAAGTCCACCGAGCGCACCATGACGTCGTTCCGCAGCGCGATGAATCCCGACTGGCGTGTGCCGTACCAGGCCGCGAATTTCGCATTCGACAACAAAGGTGCCGCGACCGATGCGGAGATGTCCGCCTGGGTCGAGCAGTCGCTGAAGATCAACCAGAACATCGGCAACCTCTGGCTCCGCGCCCGCATGGCGGAACGCGCAGGAAACAAGGCCGACGCGATCCGTTACGGCGAGATGGCCATCGCTGCGGCGACACCGCAGCAGAAAGATTTTGCCGGGGTGGTGCGCACCACCGTCGACGGCTGGAAGAAGAAGTAGGTTTCACGGCGCGTCGTGCAACCTAGCGATGCTGCTACAGGATCCCCCTCATCCGCCTTCGGCACCTTCTCCCCCTCACGGGGGAGAAGGGTCTCGATGGGGGAGGCTCAGGTCGAGGGCACGTGCGGCTCGTGTCATTCTGCATGAACGGTGGCACGGGCAGGAGGAAGTAATGTCTGGAGGATCAACGCGGCCACCACGCCGACGCTGCACCCGACCACATTCCACCAGAGCCAGGCCATATCCGTGTACAGCCAGCAGACGAGAACCGTCGCCTCGGCGATGAGTGCCGCGTAGAACACGGCCGTCGCACCCACCCGCTTTGCGTAAAACGCCAGCAGGAAGATCGCCAGCATCGTCCCGTAGAAGAGTGAGCCGATGCGGTTCACCGCCACGATCAGCGATCCCAGCTGATTCGCGTACAGGCCGAACACGATACAAAACACTCCCCAGAAGACAGTCATCCACTTCGAGAGAATCACGTAGGTGTGGTCCTCGAGGTCTTTGCGGATCAGTCGCTTCCAGATGTCGATGACGCTCGTCGAAGCCAGCGAGTTCAGCCCCGACGCGGTGGCGGACATCGCCGCACAGAAGATCGCCGCGAGGAGTGCCCCCACCAGTCCGGTTGGGAGGTTCTGCATGATGAAGGTGAGGAATACGTAGTCCGTGTCCACTTTGTCGGCGCGCGCGTCGTTCTTACGGATGAGCGCCAGGGCGGTCGAACGCGTGGCGTCCCCGCGCTCCTGCAGCGATTGAAGCTCGCTCTTCGCCTGCTGCTCCGCTGCAGCATCGCCACTCTTGCCTGCCGCGACGAACCGCGTCGCGGCATCGCGCTTCGCGGTGAAGGTCGTGGCGTGCTCCGCTTCGAGTGCCCGGTACTCGGCGCCGAGGACGCTCGTGCGGACCTTCGTGCTCTGCACCGGGTTGAACGTCAGAGGCGGAGCGACGAACTGATAGAACACGAAGACCGTCACGCCGACGAAGAGGATGAAGAACTGCATCGGCACTTTGACCAGGCCGTTGAACAGCAGACCGAGGCGGCTCTGGGTGATGGTCTCGCCGGTGAGGTAGCGCTGCACCTGCGACTGGTCAGTCCCGAAGTACGCCAGGGCGACCATCAGTCCGCCGAAGAGTCCTGACCAGAAGTTGTAAGGCGTGGACACGTCGAAGTTGAAGTCGATGACGTTCATTCGCCCCATCTGCCCGGCGACGCGCACCGCATCGCTGAATCCCACACCCGCAGGCAACGACCGGATGGCAACGGTCATGGCGATGGCCATGCCCGTCAGCGCGATCAATAGCTGATGGGTCTGCGTCCAGCTCACCGCCTTCGTGCCGCCGGACGTCGTGTAGATGATGACCAGCACGCCGATGACGACGACCGTCAGGTGAATGCTCCAACCGAGGACGAGCGAGACGATCAACGCCGGTGCAAACAGAGTCATGGCGGTGCCGAGACCGCGCTGCACGAGGAAGATGATCGCGGTGAGCGTACGCGTGCGGTTATCGAAGCGGGTCTCGAGGTACTCGTACGCGGTGAAGACTTTCAGGCGGTGGTAGATCGGAACCGCGGTGATGGAGAGGATCACCATGGCGATGGGCAGCCCGAGATAGAACTGCAGGAAACGCATGCCGTCGGTATAGGCCTGCCCGGGTGTGGAGAGGAACGTGATGGCGCTGGCCTGCGTGGCCATCACCGACAACGCCACGGTGTACCACTGCATCTGCCGGTCGGCGAGCAGGTACTGCTCGAGCCGCCGTTGCTTCCGCCCTTTCCAGACGCCGTAGATGACGATCGCCGCCAGGGTGGCGATGAGAACGATCCAGTCGGCAGACTTCACTGGAACGACCTCGTGGTTTTCAGGGCCGAGGGTCGAGGGCCGAGGGCCGAGCGGGGAAGGGCGGGACGGGCGCGGTTCACTGGAACGACCTCGTGAGAATCGTGAAGAGGATCACCTCCAGCACGAGCATCCCCAGCACCGCTGCGTAGAGGCGGGGCCAGGTTTTCAGGATGGGGGGCGGCGCTTCGCGCTGGGCCGAGGGCCGAGCGCTAGAATGGGAGCAGGCGGTGGAACAAGCGCTGGCATTCATCGACGGGTTGGAG
>JANMSA010000857.1:0-3374 GCA_031388865.1 Acidobacteriota bacterium
CAGCGTCTGGGGCGTGAAGGCGGAGGAGATCCCCGGCCCCGGCGTCGACTGCTACGAGATGATGCGCAAGATCGATGCAGGCGAGATCAAAGGGCTGCTGCTGATCTGCTTCAACCCGAAAGTCTCGCTGCCGGATAACGCCTTCGTGACACGCGCTCTGGAGAAGCTCGAGTTTTTCACCGTCATCGATTTCTTCCTGAGCGAGACGGCGCAACACGCCGACATCGTGCTCCCCGGTTCTCTGCACGAGGAGGACGAGGGAGCGGTCTGCCAGGTGGAAGGGCGCGTCATCAAGATCAACAAGGCCGTCGATCCTCCCGGCGACGCAAAGCAGGATTGGCGGGTGATCCAGGACATCGCCCACGCTCTGGGGCGGCCGCACGGCTTCACGTTCGAGAGCCCCCGCGAGATCTTCGACGAACTGCGCGTCGCCTCCAAAGGCGGCATCGCCGACTACTACGGCATCACGTACGAGAAGATCGAGGCGCAGCAAGGGGTCTTCTGGCCGTGCCCCACCGAGGACCACTCCGGCACGCCGCGCCTGTTCGAGAGCGGCTCCTGGAATCCCATCGCGAAGGGTGCGGGCCCGTTTTACTTCCCGGACGGGAAGGCGCGCTTCAACGTCCCCGCGTACCGTCCTCCAGCGGAGGATGTCGACGAGGAGTACCCGATCATCCTCACCACGGGCCGCGTCGTGAGCCAGTTCCTCTCGGGCACGCAGACGCGGCGCATCGGCCCGCTCGTCGATCAGTACCCCGAGCCGCGCATCGAGCTCCATCCAAAGCTCGCGCAAAAGTACGGCATCGCGGATGGCGACTGGGCGACAGTCGAATCGCGTCGCGGCAACCTCACCTTGCGTGCGCAGGTGGTGACGACCATCCGCCCCGATACGATCTTCATCCCGTACCACTGGCCGGGCCGCAAGTCGGCGAACCAGCTGACCATCGCCGCTCAGGACCCGATCTCGAAGATCCCCGAGTACAAGGTCTGCGCGGTGCGCATCGCGAAAGCGCAGAGCGCAGAGGGCGGAGGGCGGGAATGACCACGCATCTCCGCGTACTGCCCCTCGCACCCTGCGCCCCGGGAGAGCGGCCGTGTTGAACATGGAGTTCTTCCTCGACCCCAACCGCTGCATCGGCTGCCAGTCGTGCGTGGCGGCGTGCAGCGAGTGCGACACGCACCGCGGACACTCGATGATTCATCTCGAGTACGTCGACCGTCCCATCTCCGTGCAGACCGTGCCGGTGGTGTGCATGCATTGTGACTCTCCGACCTGCGCGGAGGTCTGTCCGGCCGACGCCATCAAGCGGACCGCCGACGGCGTCGTGCAGACGGCGCGCAAACCGCGCTGCATCGCCTGCAACAACTGCGTGCTGGCCTGCCCTTTCGGCGTGCCGAAAATGAAGACCGAGTTCTCGCTCATGATGAAGTGCGACCTCTGCTACGACCGCACCTCCGTCGGTCTCAAGCCGATGTGCGCGAGCGTCTGCCCCTCGGGCGCGCTCTACTTCGGAACGCGCGAGGAGATCGAGCATCTGCGTCCGCGATCCCAGCCGATCAATACCTTCCAGTTCGGCAGTCAGACCATCACCACGAAGGTGCACATGATGGTGCCGAAAGAGGCCCATGCGCAGCACATCGACGTCCTTTCGGCGATGGACGAATCCGCGATCGGACGCGCCGACGCCCTCGATTCGGTGTTCGATCACATTTGAGGCAGTGTCACAGGCTCACAGTCTCACAGGCCCACAGTCTCACAGGAGAATCGCCGGGGGGCGCGGGTCTAGAGCCTATGAGACTGTGAGACTGTGAGACTGATTTCAAGAGAATGACGATGACCACAGAAACGCGCCCAACCCCGGACCAACTGAGCGTCCCACCCGACGGCAAGCCGTATCGCGACCAGCCGCAGTGGCGGAACGACTTCCCGATCGACTGGCCGCAGGACGAATTCGTGGCGCGCCGCGAGTTCACGAAGTTCCTCGTCCTGACGAGCTTCGCCTTCGTGGTGGGCCAGATCTGGATCGTCTTCGAGAACTTTGCACGCAAGCGCAAAGGACAACCGCCGGTGAAGCGCATCGCCCGGGCCGATGCGATCCCGATCGGAGGCTCGCTCGTCTTCGCGTACCCGGGACCTCACGACAACTGCATCGTGGTCCGCACCGGCCCTCAGGCGTATTTTGCTTACAATCAGAAGTGCACCCACCTGAGCTGCGCGGTCGTGCCCGAGGTTGCCAAGGGGCGGTTTCACTGCCCCTGCCACAATGGCTCTTTCGACCTGCGCACCGGGATTCCGATCGCAGGCCCGCCGCGGCGGCCGCTGGAGCGCGTCGTCCTCGAGATTCGCAATGACGACCTCTACGCCATGAGAACCGAGGTGCGGGCGTGAAGCGCGCCTTCTCCCGACAGCAGAAGACGACCATCGTCTTCGCCATCCTCTGTATCACGCTGATGCTGGTGGTGCTTCAGCTGTGGCTGCTCACCGCCACGATGAACGCATTTCTCGCGGGGCAGGAGCGCGTCATCATCCCCTCCGCCATCGCCAGCATCATCTTCTTCGCGCTCAATGCCGGCCTGCTGTCGTACATCTACAAAATGGAACGCCGGTGAGCGGGACTCCGGGGGCCGGGATCCGCACACTGCACCCAGCCTACTTCGCTCTGGTCATGGCCACCGGGATCGTCTCGATCGCGGCGCAGACCATGGGCATCCCCTTCGTTCCGCGCACGCTGCTCGTCATCAACGTCATCGCGTATCTGATTCTTTGTGTGCTGACCGCCATCCGCATGACGCGTTATCCCCGGGAGTTCCTGGCGGACCTGAGCGATCATCAGCGGGGCGTGGGGTTCTTCACCACGGTCGCCGCGACGAGCGTACTCGGCTCACAACTGGTGATCGTTCTGCAGAACTACCGCTTGGCGTTCGCTCTCTGGATCGCAACGCTGCTCCTGTGGCTGATCCTGATCTACTCCGTCTTCACGGCTCTCACAGTCAAGGAGACCAAGCCTCCACTCGAAGAGGGGATCAACGGCGGATGGCTCGTGGCCGTGGTCGCCACCGAATCGGTGTCGACGCTCGCCTCCGTTCTCACGCCGTCAATCGCATGGAAGGAGGAGCTCCTTTTCGTGAGCCTGGCGTTCTGGCTCGCCGGCGGGATGCTCTACATCTGGCTGATCTCGCTGATCTTCTACCGCTACACATTCTTTCGCTTCGCGCCGTCCGATCTCATGCCGCCCTACTGGATCAACATGGGTGCGATGGCCATCTCCACTCTCGCCGGCACACTGCTCATCTCCAATCGCGGGGCCTCGCCTCTCCTGCAGACACTGCATCCGTTCATCCTCGGCATGACCATTCTCTTCTGGGCCACCGCC
>JANMSA010000874.1:0-1802 GCA_031388865.1 Acidobacteriota bacterium
TGCCAGGCGGACCGGTCGAGCGGCAGATCATGCGCTACAAGATGGCGACGATGACCGAAGGCGGCGCCTCGAGCACCATTCAGCAAGCGATGTCGCTCCCGGACGATGCGGTTAAGGAGATCCGGAGGTACTACGGCTTCGACAAGCCCGTGCACGTGCGCTATCTCCAGTGGCTGGGCAACGTCGTGCAACTCGATCTCGGAAACTCCTACATCTACCAGGAGCCGGTGTGGGACGTGATCAAGTCCCGTTTTCCGATCTCGCTGTTCCTGGGCCTCACCGGGTTTCTCCTCAACTACCTCATCTGCGTGCCGCTCGGCGTGCTCAAGGCCGTCAAGCATGGCAGCCGTTTCGACGTCATGACGAGCGCACTGGTGTTCCTCGGCTACTCGGTGCCGGGCTGGGCGCTCGGAACGGTTCTACTCGTCCTCTTCGGCGGCGGCAGCTTCTGGAGCGTCTTTCCGCTCGGAGGCTTCCGCCCGGACAACTGGGAGTACCTGAACTTCGGTCAGAAGATCGCGCAGCAGGCGTGGTACATGGCGCTGCCGGTGTTCTGCTACATGGTCGGCGGGTTTGCCACGCTCACGATCCTGACCAAGAACTCCCTGCTGGAGAACATGTCGCAGGACTACGTGCGAACGGCTTTCGCCAAAGGGCTGTCCAAGCGCCGCGTGATCTTCGTCCATGCGCTGAGGAACTCGCTCATTCCGATTGCCACCGGTCTCGGGCACGTGTTCAGCCTCATCCTCGCCGGATCCTTCCTGATTGAAAAGGTCTTCAACATCGACGGCATGGGCTATCTCGGCTACACGTCGATTCTGCAGCGCGACTACCCCGTCGCCCTCGGCATCCTGGTGATCAGCAGCCTGCTGATGCTCGTCGGCAACATCCTGTCCGACGTCATCTACGCCGTCGTCGATCCCCGCATCCGCTTCAGATGATCGCGGCCCGTTCTGAAACGCTGTTTCGCAAGCGGCTTCGCAAGTTCAGGCGCATCAAGCGCGGCTACTACGCCTTTCTGATTGTCGCGATCGCTTACACCTTGTCGTTCCTGCTGCCGTTCGTGGCAACGAACCAGCCTCTGGCCGTGAAGTACAACGGCGACTATTTCTTTCCGATGCTCCAGTTCTACCCCGCGGCGACCTTCAATCAGGCGGCTTACGGCGAGCCCGACTACCGCGAGCTGAAGAAACAGTTCCAGGCCGAAGGCAAGGGCAACTGGGTGTTGATGTCGTTGTACCCCTACGGACCCAACGAGTCGCTCTTGAATCTCGCGGAATCCCCGCCGAACCGCCCGTCACGCGAGCACCCGTTCGGCACCGACGATCGCGGGCGTGATGTGCTCGTGCGGCTGGCGTATGGCTTCAACATTTCGCTCACGTTCGCGCTGTTCGTCACCATTTTCTCCGAGGGGGTCGGCACCGTGGCCGGCGCGCTGCTCGGCTACTTCGGCGGCAAGCTCGACATCGTAGGCCAGCGCGTCATCGAGATCTGGGCGTCGCTGCCCTTCCTGTACACGATCATCATCATCAGCTCGATCGTCGTGCCGGTCTACATCCCGGGACGGATGCTCGTGCTGCAGCCGTCGTTCTGGCTGCTGGTGATCATCCTGTCGGTGTTCGAGTGGGTGAGCATCACGTACTACATTCGGGGAGAGTTCTATCGGGAGAAGGCCAAAGACTACGTGGGCGCGGCGATTGCGACCGGCGTGTCAGAGCCGAAAATCATGTTCCGGCACATTCTGCCGAACGCGCTCACACCGCTCGTCTCGTTCGCGCCGTTCGTGGTCGTGGCCAACATTG
>JANMSA010000897.1:0-7944 GCA_031388865.1 Acidobacteriota bacterium
GCATTACCTCGACAAAGCGCGTGCAAGTCGCCTACGCGAAGTCCAATCCGGCGATCGTCTACGCCAGTCTCGACGAAAATGGCGGGCAGCTCTTCAAAAGCTCCGACGGCGGCATCACCTACACTCTGGTGAACAAAGACAGCAAGTTCCTCGGCGATCAGGGTTGGTTGCACCACGCCATCTGGATCGATCCGACCGATCCGAACACGGTGGTCGTTGGCGGCCTCGATCTCTGGCGCAGCCGCGATGGCGGGCCAACACTGCAGAAGATCAGTCAGTGGCAGAAATCGCCCGAGTCGGCGCACGGCGATCAGAAGGTGATCGTGAGCTCCCCTGGCTTCAACGGCGGCTCCGACAAGACGCTGTACGTCGGCAACGACGGCGGCGTGTACCGCACGACCGACATCTACGCCGTCGAACCCCTCGGCGGCTGGCAGCCGCTGAACAAGAACCTCGGATGCACGCAGTTTTACGGCATCGCCGGCAATGCGTCATCGGGCGTGCTCGTGGGCGGAACCCAGGACAACGGGACGCTGCGCTACAAGGGCGATGCGCAGGCGTGGACGCCAATGTACGGCGGAGACGGCGGCTATGTGGCGGCCGATCCGACCGACGCGAACGTCTTTTATGGCGAGTACGTGAATCTCACCATCCACCGCAGTGAGGACGGCGCGAACTGGAAGGCCGACGAGATTTACGGCTACTACAACTCCTGGAACGGCGAGCGGTGGGAGAAGCTGCCGCGTGCGAATCCGATCACCGAGGCCAGGAGCGGGACAGCCAACTTCATCGCGCCATTCGTGCTCGATCAGAACGAGCCCAACCGGCTATACGGCGGGGCGCGGTCGCTGTGGGTCACGAGCAACGTCAAGAAGCCGAACAACGAAGGCGGTCCGGACTGGAAAGCGATCAAGTCGCCCAGCGGCGATAGCTCCGCGCACAACATCACCGCCATCGCCGTCGCCGCCGGCGACTCGCACCAGGTTTGGGTCGGACATGGGACGGGCGCGCTGTTTCGCACGACGAACGCCCTCGCGTCGACGCCATCGTGGGCACAGCTCGGATCGGGAACGCTGCCCACGCGGACCGCGCTGTCGATCGCGGTGGATCCGCGCAACTCGAGCAACGCTTACGCGTCCTTCGGCGGATTCAGCGCGAGCAACATCTGGAAGACCACCGACGGCGGCGCGAGCTGGCAACCGGCGGCGGCGGGATTGCCGGCGGTTCCGATTCGATCAGTGATCGTTCATCCTGCGAATTCGAGCTGGGTCTACGCGGGAACGGAGATCGGCATCTTCGCCAGCGAGGATGGCGGCACCACCTGGAAAGTGCCGCACGACGGTCCGGCGAATGTCGCTGTGCGCCAGTTGATCTTTCTGGGCAACGACCTCGTGACCGCCACGTTCGGTCGCGGCGTGTACAGGGCCACGACTTCGAGTCCCACCAGCTCCGCGATGAGCGACTGCTACTCCCTCACGCTCGATGTGGCCGGAAAAGGGGCGGTGCGGCGCGACGTCGAACCGAATTGCAATGAGCAGAGCGGCTATCGCCCCGGCACTGTGGTCACGTTGCGCGCCCGCGGCAAAGAGTGGACCGTAACGATGGATCAGGATCAGCGCGTGACGATCCCGCTCCAGGAGTGTTACTCGCTCGATCTCACCGTCGTCCCGCCCGCAGCCGGGAGGATCGAAGTCGATCGCGATCCCGACTGTGGAACGCAATATCACGCCGACACGCAGATCGTCCTGCGCGCGTTTCCCGCGACGGGTTTCGCGTTTGGCGGATGGGACGGGGATGCGAGCGGTTCGGAGCCCGTCGAAACGATCGAGATGGATGGCGATCGCAGGATCGTCGCGATCTTCGCCGTGCCGGCGACGAACGACGATCGGGCAAATGCGATTGATCTCACGCCGAATCTTTCAGCGAGCGGGATCTTCTCGCTGCTCGAGGACACCTCGAACGCCACGAACTCGGCGAGCGATCCGCTCACATGTGAAGGCGGCAAGGGTGGCAAGACGGTGTGGTTCCGATTCGTGCCACCGTCCGATGGATTCCTCGATCTCGATACCGATGGCAGCAACTACGACACGGGACTCGCCGTGTGGGCGGTCGGACCGGGCGGCTCGCTGGTCAGCGCGGGATGCGACGACGACTCGGATAATGAAGTCAAGGCCGACGACGGCGGTGAGGTGGAGTTCGAGGACCTGCTGTCGGAAGAGCAGCTTTCGTACATCACCCTCGGCGTGACCGGCGGGACGACGTATTTGATCGAAGTCGTCGACGCGACTGAGCCGGAGGGGTTGCCGCAGCAGGACTACACGCGCGGCGAAGACACCGCTGACCAGCCCGAGGGAGGGTTACTCGCCCTGCATGCGCAGTTCAGCAAGGGACCGGGAAAGAGACGGGGCGTGCGGCACTGAAGCCTCATTTTTGCGAGCAGAAGAAATTCTCGCAAGTGCATCAACTGCAGCATCTTGCGTATGGTGTCGATCTTGTTTTTCTCGTCGACGACCATCAAAGCGCACGCGGTGGTCCTGCAACAGGCGTAGCGAGTTGGGGTCCCTCTCCCCGTGTGCGGTGAGAGGGACCGAGGACTACGATTGTTTCAGCGCCAGCATCGCCAGGGCACCCAGCAACGCGGCAAGCAGGAGTAATCCTTTCTCCTCGAGCGCCGGGATTGCCTCTAATTGGAGCACTCCGACATTGATCGTCGCGGTGGAGGTGTTGCCGGCGCCGTTCGGATCGGCCTGCGGTGTACCCAGGACGGTTGCTGTGTTGCTCACGGCCCCGGCGGTGTTGAGCGTGACGATGAGCGCGATCGAGGCGCTCGCGCCGTTGTTGATCGTGCCGAGGCTGCAGGTCACGGTGCTGGTGCCGCTGCAGCTTCCCTGCGTGGGTGTTGCCGAGACGAAGGTCACGCCGGCAGGGAGGACATCGGTGACCACGACAGACGTGGCGGCGTCCGGGCCGTTGTTGGTGACGTTGATGGTGAAGGTTGTGTTCTGCCCCGAGGTGAAAGTGCCGGCGGGCGCCGTCTTGGTGATCGCCAGGTCGGCGGTCCCGGCATCGTCGTTCTGGATCGTGCCTGTTCCGGTGCCCGTCGTGATCGTCGCGTTGACGGGCCCGGAGAGGGTGACGGTGAAGGTCTCGGCGGGCTCGCTGGTCGTGTCGCCAATCACCGGGACGGGAATCGGCTGCGTGGTGACGCCCGGTGCGAAGGTGAGGGTGCCGCTTGTCGCTGTGAAGTCGCCGGGGGCCGCCGCCGTGCCGTTGGCCGTGGCGAAATTGACCATCACGCTCTGACTGCTGGCCGGGGTGAGCGTGACCGTAAAGACGAAGTTGGTCGTGCCGGCATTGCCTTCCACCTGGGCGACATTGTTGATCGACAGTGCCGGGCAGCCGGCGTTGAGCAGAATGGACGCGTTGTTCGCACCGGCGTTCGCAGTGACGAAATCGCTCCGCCCATCGCCGTTGAAGTCGCTGACGGCCACGGACTGAGGACTTGTTCCCACCGCAAAGTTCGCTGCCGCGCCAAATGTGCCCGTCCCCGTGCCCAGCAGGACCGAGACGTTGTTCGAAAAGAAGTTCGCGACGGCGAGGTCGAGCTCTCCATCGCTGTTGAAGTCGCCGACGGCCACGGAGAACGGAGCCGTTCCCACCGCAAAGTTCGTCGCCGGGCCAAACGTGGACGGCGCCGTGCGCAGCAGAATGGAGACGCTGTTCGAGCCTTGGTTCGCCACGGCGAGATCGCCCGATCCATCGCCGTTGAAGTCGCCGACGACCACGGAAACCGGAGTCGTTCCCACCGCGATGTTCGTCGGAGCGCTAAACGTGCCTGTCCCGCTGCCATCCAGAAGGGACACGCTATTCGCGCCCGCGTTCGCGGTGACCAGGTCACTCCGCCCGTCGCTGTTGAAGTCGCCGACGGCCACGGACTGCGGATTCAGTCCCACGGCGAAGTTGGCTGGCGCTCCAAACGTCCCCGTGCCCGTGCCGAGCAGAATGGAGACGTTGTTCGAGTTTTGGTTCGCGACGGCGAGGTCGCTGTTCCCATCGCTGTTGAAGTCGCCGACCGCTACCGAGAACGGAGTCGTACCCGCCGCAAAGCTCGTCGCCGCGCCAAACGTCCCTGCCCCCGTGCCGAGCAGAATCGAGACATTGTTCGAACCGTTATTCGCGACGGCCAGGTCGCTGTCCCCGTCGCCGTCGAAGTCGCCAATGGTCACGGCCTGCGGATTCGTACCCGCCGCAAAGTTCGTCGCCGCGCCAAACGTCCCCGTCCCCGTCCCGAGGAGAATCGAGACGTTGTCCGAGAAGAAGTTCGCCGTGACGACGTCGCCCTGTCCGTCGCCGTTGAAATCGCCTACGGCCACGGATTCGGGAGTCAATCCGGTGGCAAAGTTCGTCGCCGCCGAGAAGTTGGAGCAGGTCGTCGCGGGACCGGTCGTGTAGGTGAAATCGTCGGACGCGGTGTCGGCGCTGGTGCCCGCCAGGGTATTCGCGCGGACGCTCACCGTGCCGGTGCCAGCCGGAATCGTAGCCACGCATTGTGTGGTCGAGGAACAGCTCACGCCCGTCGCAAAGTTGCCGCCGAACGCGAAGATCGTTGAGCCAACGACGAAAAACGACCCGGTGATGGTGACGACGGTGCCACCCGCGGTCGGACCGGTGGATGGGTTGATCGACGTGATCACGGGCGGGCAGGTCCCGAGCAGAATGGTGACCCTGTTCGAGGCTTGATTCGTCGTGGCGATGTCGCTTCGAAAATCGCCATTGAAGTCGCTGACCACCAGTGCGTACGGATTTGCTCCCGCCGCAGTGTTCGTCGCCGGGCCAAACGTTCCCGTCCCCGTGCCCGGCAGAATGGATACATCACTCGAACTGAAGTTCGCGACGGCGAGGTCGTTCACCGCGTCGCCGTTGAAGTCGCCGAGGGCCACGGAAATGGGACCCGTTCCCGCTGCGAAGTTTGTCGCCGCGCCGAACGTCCCCGTCCCCGTGCCGAGCAGAATGGAGACGTCACTTGCGCCCGAATTCGCGACGGCGAGGTCGCTCGGCCCATCGCCGTTGAAATCGCCGATGGCTACGGAGCGTGGACTCGTTCCCACCGCAAAGTTCGTGGCCGCGCCAAACGTACCGGTCCCCGTGCCGAGCAGAATGGAGATGTTGGTCGAGTCTTTGTTCGCGACGACGAGGTCGCTCGCCGCATCGCCATTGAAGCTGCCGATGGTCACGAACTCCGGAGTCGTTCCCACGGCAAAGTTCGCGGCCGCTCCAAACGTCCCAGTTCCCGTGCCGAGAAGTATCGACACGTTCGCCGAACCGGAGTTCGCGACGGCGAGGTCGATCGCCGCATCGCCATTGAAGTTACCGCCGACGACGGAGAACGGACTCGTTCCCACCGCAACGTTCGCGGCGGCGCCAAAGGTGCCCGTCCCCGTGCCGAGCAGAATGGAGACGTCGTCCGTGCCGCTGTTCGCGACGGCGAGGTCGCTTGCCCCATCGCCGTTGAAGTCGCCGATGGCTACGGACTGCGGAAACGTTCCGACGGCAAAGTTCGTGGCCGCTCCAAACGTCCCCGTCCCCGTGCCGAGCAGAATGGAGACGTTGTTGGAGGCTCGGTTCCCGACAGCGAGGTCGATCGCCCCATCGCCGTTGAAGTCGCCGGCGGCCACGGCACGCGGCATCGTTCCCACTGGATGGATCGATGGCTGGAAATTGAGGCAGGACGCCACTTGCGCGTGAGCGGGCCCGGCGACACCGAGGGCGAGGACGGCGATGCTGATGATCGAGCTGACGGTGAATCTCTGAACGTGCATCAACCTGCTCTCCTTGAATGCCGAGGCGATTCGATCTTCGTTGCGACGATGTAGCGGTCAGTGTCATGCAGCGAGCCGCGCACGAAGCGCATGCAGGCTGCTGGGATGTTGAAAACAAACACGGTGGCGCACCATGGCGACAAGCGGTGGTGCGGACCATCACTCATCCCGGTGACGCCGGCGGAGATGGCGTTGGTGCTCGCGCTGGCGATGCGGATCCCACCTCCGCCGGCCCAGACTCGCGTGCCGCATGTCCCCCGCCGAAGCGGATGCCTTCATTCGGCGAATGAGCTTCTGATCGAACGTGGCGACGGCGTCACGCTGTCCACACCCACCCTTGGTCAGATCGCCATTTCGGCACGCTTGTACGGAATCACGTAGGAGGCGCCTCGAGCGTAGCCGAAGTGAATACGCCGGGCCCGAAGGGGCGCAGCTACAAACGGCGTAAAGATCGTCACTGATGGTTTGGTGAAGAACTTCGGGCGAAGCGGACACCGGTGGTACGTTCAATCGTGGAGAATGGGCCACGATGCCACCGAGGGCTGAGCCGTGCGACGCTGCCGCACGTTTCACGTCGGGAAAGGGACCGGACATGAGAATCACACGCACTGCGTCCGCCGCGTTCACGGCAGAGTTCGAGAGCGAAGACGAGCTTCGTGCGGAACACCGCACCAATCTCTCGCAGAGAGGGCTGAGTCTGCCCACGGCCGAGAGCGTCCCGATGCACGCCACGCTTCTGATGACGCTTCGCGGGCCGTGGGGCGGCGAAGCGGTCGCGCGAGCAACTGTCGTGGCGTTGTTTCCCGGTGCGATCGCGCTGGCCCTCGACGGAGACCCTGAGGAGCACCTGAAGCTGCTGCTGAAGAGCTCCGCTGCCGATACCGCCGGCACGGACGAGAAGCCGGAGGCCGAGAGCTCAGAGAAGACGGAGAACGTCTGGGACCGCATGCGTGGGCTCTCTCAGATGGAGAAGCTTCTCCTGGCGGTGAAAGCCGATCGAACCGAGCGTGCCCTGCTCCTGCAGGACAGCGATCCGCGCGTGCTGCTTTCGCTCCTCCGCAATCCGCGACTCACGGTCGACGAAGTGACGCGCATCGCCAAGTCGTCGTTCCTCAACTTCCAGATCGCGGACGTGATCGTGAAGGCAGGACAGTGGATGAGCAGCGTAGACGTGCGACTGGCGCTGGTCCACAACGCGAAAACGCCGCCCGCATTCGCGCTGCGCATCCTCCCGACGCTCCCCGACGGAGAGGTGCGAGGCATCGCGCGTGCCGGAACGAGCATGGCCCTGAAGACGGCGGCGTTGCACCGGCTGCAGGGCAAGAGCTGAGCGGAAAACTTACCGACGGAATCCTTCGTCGTCCTGCGCCGATGATGCCGGCTGCGGCGACTCAGGGTGACAGCCGGTGATGCGACCGGTTCCTCCGGGGCTCACGGCGGCAAGCTGTATGGTAAAAACGCTCATTCAAGGAGGCTGACCCATGAGAAGGTTTGCGATCGGCGTCGCGGCGGCTACCGTGCTGCTTCTCACTGGATGCGTCACCAGCCGCCAGGCTCGTTCTATGAAGCCCGGCGGTTTTCTCGGCGACTCCGCATCTCTGCTCGTCAAAGGAGAGAGAGGCGAAGAGGCGCTGCTCGTGTACCTCAAGAAAGGGACTCGCTGGGCGTCCTACGACAAGGTCATTCTCGATCCGGTCGCGATCTGGAGTGGAGAGCTGTCCACGCTTCCTCCCGATCAGGAGGCCGACTACCAGAAGCTGGTGGACAGCTTCCACCGCACGCTCAGTGAGAAGCTCGAGAAGCACTACAAAATCGTCCGATCCCCGATGCGCGGCGCCCTGCGCATCCAGACGGCCATCGTCAATGGATCTCAGGCGAATGCGACCCTGAAGGTTGCCAAGATCCTCGCGCCCTATGGAGGGATCGCAGATTTGCTCTGGACCTTCGCGACCGGCAAGCCGGCGTTTGCAGGCGAGGTCTCGCTCGAATACAAGATCAAAGACTCTCGAACGAATGTGCTGCTCGCCGCGGGCGCCGACAGGAGGGTCGGGGGAAACCAGCTCGGAACGTCCACGTTCACCAGCTGGGGTGATGTGAAGAACATCCTCACGTACTGGTCCGATCT
>JANMSA010000103.1:0-2351 GCA_031388865.1 Acidobacteriota bacterium
GTGGCGACCAGGGATTCCTCAGCTCTGCCGAACTGTACGATCCAGCCAGCGCGACCTTCAGCCCGACCGGCAGTCTCACCGCCGCACGTTATGCACACACCGCGACGCTCCTGCCGGATGGCAGAGTGCTGATCGCTGGCGACTCCAATGGACTATCGCTAACCTCGGCCAACTTGTACAACCCCGCCGCGGGAACCTTCAGCGCGACGGGTGATCTGTTCGCGGCGCGTTACGGACACACCGCTACCCTGCTCTTAAACGGAAAGGTGCTGCTGGCCGGCGGCTACAGTGGCGGGTACATGGCCGCGGCTGAACTGTACGACTCCACGAGCGGGACCTTCCAGGCCACCGGCTTCCTTGGCACCGGGCGCGGCGGCCACACGGCGACGCTGCTGCCGAACGGGAAGGTGCTGATCGCCGGCGGTTTCAACGGCGGCTATCTGGCGACAGCCGAGCTTTACGATCCGGCCAGCGGAACTTTCAGCGCCACAGGCAGCTTCGCCACCACCCGCTCCGGCCACACAGCAACGCTGCTTCCAAACGGACAGGTGCTGACCGCCGGGGGCGTCGGGGGAATCACCCCCGGCTTTCTGGCCTCGGCAGAATTGTACGAACCATCGACCGGTACCTTCCAATCAACGGGCAACCTCGTTGGCGCGCGACGGCTGCACAGGGCGACGCTGCTGCTGAACGGGAAGGTGCTGATGGCGGGCGGGTTCGGCGCCACGGGCGCGAGTCTCGCCTCGTCGGAGCTGTACGACGTGGGCGACGGATTCCCCGACGCCAGGCGCCCGGTCATCACGTCCGCGCCGGCGTCGCTCGCTCTTCCATCGACGCTGACGCTCATCGGTACCGGATTTCGCGGAGACATCGAGGGATCCTCGAGCGGGACCAGCAGCTCGGCGACGAACTTCCCGATCGTGAAGCTCCAGCGGATCGACAACGAAGCGACGGTCGTCGTTACGCCGGGCACGATCTTCACCAACGCGAGCTGGTCGGCCTCGCTCACGTCGCTCCCGCAGGGTTGGTATCGAGCGATGCTGTTCAACGGCGCCATTCCCGCTCTGCAAGAGCTCATCGCCATCACTGCGGTCACGCCGGCCATCAGCAACGTCTCGCCGAATCGTGGCGTGGCGAGCGGTGGACAGACGGTCACGATCACCGGTACGAATCTGAGCGGCGTGGCCGTGATGTTCGGTGGCGCCTCCGCCAGTGTGATCTCCACGACAGCGACCACCGCGACCTGCGTGACTCCGCCGCACGCGCCGGGACTGGTCGATGTCGTGGTCACGACCACCGCGGGTTCTTCCTCCATCGCGGCGGGGAGCTACACCTACGTCGCCAATCCGCCCGCCAACGTCGTGGCGACAGCGATCACGACGACGTCCGTCCAAATCACCTGGACTGCCGCTCCCGGGGCGACGGCATACGAGGTTTTTCGTTCGACGGACGGTGTGAACTACAGCAGTCTGGGACCTGTATCCGTACTGACATACACCGCATCAGCCTTGCCGGCCACCGCTGCCCTGTACGCAGTGCGCGCCAGCGCGCCGAACGTATCCGACAACTCGTCACCCGATCTTGCGACGACGGTGATCTTCACCGATCCGACACTCGTCGCCGGCGGGACGATCGTCAAATCCGTGCATTTCACAGAAATGCGGATCGCGGTAAATTCCGTCCGTCAACTCGCCGGACTCTCGGCGCCCAGCTACACCGACCCGACCATCACGGCAGGCGTGACGATCGTCAAGGCAGCGCACGTCAACGAGTTGCGATCGGCGATCAACGGAGCGCGACTGGCTCTTCTGCTTCCGGCGATCCCTTACAGTCGCCCTACTCTGACTCCGGGCTCGACGCTGATCTCCGCCGCAGACCTCGGCGAGTTGCGCAACGGAACACGGTGAAGCGGCGCAAACTCTCTCACCGCAAGATCGTGTCGCCCGCTCACAAGACGGTGTGACGGCCGTCATGAGCCGAGGAACAGTCGTCCGTCATCTTGGTCCTGATATGCAGGACTCTCTCATCATCGCCGTAGGACTCGGAGCAGCGCTCGGAACGACCGGGGCATGGTTTCCTCAGGTGATCCGCACCTGGAAGACGCGCAGGGCGGGTGATTTTTCATGGGGCTACCTTGCGTTGCTGGCCACCGGCGTTGCCCTGTGGACCACGTATGGCCTGCTTCGCAGCGATGTCGTCGTGGTGGCCGGCAACAGTCTCACGCTGCTCCTCGTCTCTTCGGTGGGGTTCGTAAAAGCCAGGGAGAAGTGACCTTTTCGCCCCGACCGGTCGCCGATTTGTGACCCCGGGCACGTTCGCTTGGTGAGCAGCGGCCGTGCACGCGAGGTCCG
>JANMSA010000964.1:0-8764 GCA_031388865.1 Acidobacteriota bacterium
AGGGGAAGCGGCGGCTGCACGTCATCCGTCATCGCATCTTCCCCTCGGCCCTCGACCCTTTGCCCTCGGCCCTGCCTTCACCGGCCCTCGACCCTTGGCCCTCGGCCCTCTCCACCCGGCACGTCAGGCCCTTCGACTCGAAGATCTTCACATTCGGCTCCTCGGACATCGCCAGGAGGTCGTTCACGACGTCGCCGGTGACCACACCACGGCTCCCCCAATGGTACGGGAGGCCAACCTGATGCACGCGCTTTCCGTCGATGTCGAGCGAGGGCATGCGCGTCGTGACCAGCGCGCGTGCACGGATCGAGGAGCGCGCTGTGGTGATCGTGACCGTCTCCCCGTTCTCCACTCCGGCAATCGCTGCGAGCTCCGGGGAGATCTCCGCGAACAGCTCCGGCTGCAACTCGGCGAGGTGCGACAGCGTCCTGGACATGCCCCCGGCAGTATGGTGCTCGGTGAGACGGTACGTGGTCAGAACATAGGGGAAGCGCTCGTCGGGTGAGGAGGCGTAAGGATTATCCGGACGTTCGAGCTTCAGCGCGCCTGGATTCGTCTGCTGGTCGTACAAAGGATTGCGCACGACCGACTCGAGCGGCTCGTAGTGCGCAGGCAGCGGCCCGTCTTTCAGGCCGGACGGCACCCACAGCCAACCCATGCCATCGGGATGCATGATGAACGGCGCGTCGCCCGGGATAGCTTCATCGCCGCCGTGCGTCGCGTCCGGGCGGTAGTCCGGCGGTTTGTCGCGCGTGAAGTCTGCGACATCGTGGCCCACCCACTCGCGCTGCTCCTCGTCCCACCACACCAGCGCCTTCCGCTCGCTCCAGGGCTTCCCGTCCGGACGCGCCGAGGCGCGGTTGTAGAGGATGCGCCGGTCGAGCGGCCACGCGTATCCCCATCCGTGCGCATAGCGTCCCTTCGGGTCGCGCGCGTTGGCCCTGTTCGCACCGTCGAAGACGCCGGAGTAGATCCAGCAGCCGCAGGAGGTGGAGCCGTCCGCTTTGAGCTCAGCGAAGTTCTTCAGAGGCGAACGATGAACGATGAACGATGAACGATGAACCGCTTCGCGTGTCCGGACGGTTGAGGGAACACCGGGCGGATGGCGTTCATCGTTCATCGTTCCGCGTTCATCGTTCGGTTCGAAACGCTCCTCGTTCTTCCACCCGTGAATCTCCATCAGCACTTCAGAAGCATCTTCATCGCCGTACTCCCACGTCAGCGCGCGCAGCGCGGCATCACGAGGCGCATCGGTCGCTCTCGCCTTCAGCTTGCGTCCCAGCGCGACCAGAAACTGCAGCTCGCTGCGGGCATCACCGGGGGGCTCGACCGCCTTCTCGCGCCATTGCAGAAGACGCTGGGTGTTCGTGAACGTCCCTTCTTTTTCGACATGGGACGCGGCAGGAAAGAAGAACACTTCCGTGTCGATGGTGTCCGGCGACTCCTCCCAGAACGCCGCGGTCTCGGTCTCGACCAGCTCTCGCACGACCAGCCACTTCAACTTCCTCAGCGCGGCGCGCTCGAGCTTCCCATTCGGCGAGCCGACCGCGGGGTTCTGCCCCATGACCAGCAGTCCCTCGAGGTTGCCGTCGGCCATCTCCAGCCAGTATCCGAAGTACGAATGATCCCCCGTCAGGCGAGGCAGCCACTGGAATCCGAAATCGTTCTCACTCGTGGCTGCGTCGCCGTAATACGACTTGAGCAAGCTGACCATGTATCGGTCGACGTTGTGCCACCAGCCTTTGTCTGCCCGGTGCTTCTTCAGGTAAGTACCGAGGTCGCACTCTGACGACGTCGGCATCGGAAGATAGCCGGGCAGGATGTCGTACAACGTCGGGATGTCCGTCGAGCCCTGGATCGACGCGTGCCCGCGCAGGGCCATGATGCCGCCACCGGGACGGCCGATGTTGCCGAGAAGCAGCTGCAGAATCGCGGCGGCACGGATGATCTGCACGCCGCTCGAATGCTGCGTCCAGCCGACCGCGTAGCAGATCGCCCCCGTCTTCTCCGGACCGGAAGCGCTCGTGAACACATCGGCGATGATCAGGAACTTCTCGCGCGGAATCCCGCACGCACGTTCCACCATCTCGGGCGTGTACCTCGCGAAGTGGCGCTTCATCACCTGGAAGACACAGCGCGGATGCTGCAGCGTTTCGTCGCGCGGCGGGTCGGACGGCGTCCGCGGCGTGCCCTGCCCCTCGCCCCGCTGACCGGTGTCCGGAGAGCCTGAGGGCGCGTCCGGATACAGCCAGGTCTCCGCTGACGAGAAGATCCCGCCCAGATCCTCGGTATCGACGAAATCGTCGCGCACGATCACAGACGCGTTGGTGTAGCGCACGACGTACTCGTGAAACCAGCGATCGTGCTCGAGCACGTACCGGATCATGGCGCCGAGGAAGACGATGTCCGTGCCGGCGCGCAGGGGCAGCCAATAATCCGACATCGCCGAGGTGCGTGTGAAGCGGGGGTCGACGTGAATGACCTTTGCGCCGTTTTTCTCACGCGCCTCGATCACCCATTGGAAACCGACCGGGTGATTCTCCGCCATCGACGAGCCCATGATCAGAATCGCGTCCGCGTTGGCGAGGTCCTGCTGCGTCGTGGTCGCGCCGCCGCGCCCGAGTGAGGTGCCCAGACCGGGCACCGTGGAGCTGTGTCATATGCGAGCATGATTGCTCAGGCAGACCATTCCCAATCCCGCAGTGAAGAGTTTCTTGATGAGGTAGTTCTCTTCGATGTCCAGTGTGGCGCCGCCGAGGTGCGCGAGGCCAGTGGTGTGCATGTGCTGCTGATCAAAAGTGCGATTGCGCGATTTCCACATCCGGTCAGCGACCATGTCCACCGCGGTCTCCAGGTCCATCTCCACCCACTGGCGCGATCGCGGCGCGCGGTATTTCATCTTCGTGACTCGCCCGGGATGAGTGACGAGCTCGTAGCTCGCGGCGCCTTTGGGACAGAGGTGGCCGCGCGAGATCGGCGACGCAGGATCACCCTCGATGCTGATGACCTGACCGTCGCGATGGAAAACGAGTTGGCCGCAACCGACAGCGCAGTACGGACAGACCGAGCGCGCCACCCCGGCGCCATCGTTCTTCATCCGCAACGCACGCGTGCGATCGCTCTTTGCGGCGTCCTTGTCGCCGGCAAGCTGGCGGATGAGCGGCCACTTCAGCAGGAGTTCGGCAAGCATTCGCTGCAAGTGTACTCGGAGCGCAACGGCTGACGAGACCCTGGAACCTTCTCGAAGACTCGAAGACTCGAAGGCTCGAAGACTAGAAGGCTCGAAGACTAGAAGATCCGTGGAAACCTGCGCGGATTCGACTCGTGCATCACCTCGTACACGCCTTCAAAGATCGTTTCGCGGTTCGGCTTCGACCAGTAGTCGCCGTCTGAACCGTAAGCCGGCCGGTGCTCTTTCGCGGCAATGGTGCGCGGTTCGGAGACGAGCCAGTCGTACGCCCGGTCGCGCTCGACGACCTGCTGGAGCATGAACGCCGTCGCGCCGCCAGGAACGTCTTCATCGATGAACACCACACGGCTGGTCTTCTTCACCGACCCGGCAATGATGCCGCGTACGTCGAACGGCAGCAGCGTCTGCACGTCGATGATCTCCGCGGAGATGCCGCGGCGAGCGAGGAGTTCGGCCGCTTCGAACACGATCTTGAGCGTGGCGCCATACGACACGAGAGTCACGTCACTTCCCTGCTGCAGGATCTCCGGGACGCCGAGGGGCAGAGTCATCTCCCCGATGTTCGCGGGCAGCTTCTCCTTGGACCGGTAGCCGTTCAGCACCTCCACGACGATGGCCGGATCTTCGCCGCGCAGCAGCGTGTTGTAGAAACCCGCGGCCTGCGTCATATTGCGCGGAACGCAGAGGTGCATGCCTCGCAGGAGGCCGAGGATGCCCGCCATCGGCGAGCCGGAGTGCCAGATGCCCTCCAGACGATGCCCGCGCGTCCTTACGATCACCGGCGCCGCCTGCCCGCCGGCTGTGCGCCAGCGCGTGGTCGCCAGATCGTCGGACATGATCTGGATCGCGTAGAGCACGTAGTCGAGGTACTGAATTTCGGCAATGGGGCGCAGGCCACGCAGCGCGGCGCCGATCGCCTGACCCAGGATCGTGCATTCACGGATGCCGGTGTCCATCACGCGCCACACACCGTACTTTTCCTGCAGGCCGAGGCATCCCTGGTTGACGTCGCCGAGCTTGCCCACGTCCTCGCCGAAAATGATCAGCCGCGGATCGCGGCGCAGTGCGTGATCGAAGCACTGATTGATGACCTCGAACCCGTTGAGCACCGGTGCGTCGTCTGCGTACTCGGCCTTCACCTCCGGAACGTCGAGCTCGCCGAGCAGATGTGCGCCGTAACGCACGTCGCCTTCGTTCTGTCGTTTCGCAAGCCACTCGGCGGCCGGCGAGCCTGCCGCGGCACCCCCCTTTTCGATGATCGCGGCGGCCACGGCACGGACTGCGTCACGGCGGAATGGCGCCTGCGTGCGCTGCAGCTCGCCGCGAAGCTCCTGCGCACCGAGCTGGTCCAGGAGCGCGATCGCTTCGTGCACTTCGGCATCGATCGGCGCGCGATAGGCGTCCCATGCCCGGCGCTGCGCCTCACGCACGGCCGTGAGGTCTTCCTTGTCCGTTTGATCCAGCTCGTCCATCGTGGCGATGCCCTGCGAGATCATCCACTCGCGCATCCTGCGGATGCCGTCGAACTCGACCTCGAACTTCAGCCGCTCTTCGGACTTGTACCGCTCGTGGCTTCCCGACGTCGAATGTCCCTGCGGCTGCGTCACCTCGGTCACATGAATGATGGCCGGAACATGCTCCATCCGCGTGATCTGTGCCGCGGCGATGTACGTCTCGCACAGCGCGGCGTAGTCCCACGCCTTGACGTCGTAGATGTCGAAGCCCTGCTTCGTTTTCGGGTCGCGCTGGAAGCCCTTCAGCAGCTCCGAGATGTTGTCCTTTGTGATCTGATGTTCATTCGGGACGGAGATGCCGTAGCCGTCGTCCCAGACGGAGACGATCATCGGGATGCCCAGCACGCCTGCCGCGTTCAGCGACTCGAAGAACATCCCTTCGGCGCAACTGGCGTTGCCGATCGTGCCCCACGCGATCTCGTCCCCGTTGCGCGAGAACTTCTCCGCGCCGGCGATGCCGAGCTCGCGATAGAGCCGCGAGGCCCAGGCCAGACCGACCAGACGCGGCATCTGCGATCCCGTCGGCGAGAGATCGGCGGAGACGTTGTACGTGTCGACCTGCGAAAGCCACTGCCCTTCCGCGTCGAGAAAGCGCGATGCGAAATGCGCGTTCATCGACCGGCCTCCGGAGAAGGGGTCGTGTGCGAGATCCGTGTCGGCGTAGAGCTGCCCGAAGAACTCTTCCATCGTCGCCGCGCCGAGGGAGAACATGAAGGTCTGGTCGCGGTAGTAGCCGGAACGCCAGTCTCCCTTTCGAAAGGCGCGCGCCCAGGCGAGCTGGGCGATCTCCTTGCCGTCGCCGAAGATGCCGAACTTGGCCTTGCCCGTCAGAACTTCGCGGCGCCCGATGAGACTCGCCTGCCGGCTCTTGAAGGCGGTCCGGTAGTCTTCGAGGATGCTCTCTCGCGTGAACTGCGTCCGGGTCTGAGTCTCGGGTACTGACACGAATGCATCGTACCAAACTGCGCAGCGGCCACTCCGAAAGTCGATCCTCGACGTAACCGAGGTCATCGCGGCTCGCTCGCGTACGAGAACCCGTGCTGTGCGTCGTCGGTCGCTAGACGTGAGAAGAATGTACGTCGGGAAAGTGTTCGGAGGGGCGTGCTATTCTCGCTTCGATGATGACTTCGACCTACCACGTCCGTGCCGAATGGGATCAGGATGCCGGCGTCTGGGTCGCCGCCAGCGATGATGTGCCCGGGCTCTCGACCGAGGCCGGAACCATCGAAGCGCTGACGGAAAGACTCCGCCTCATCATCCCCGACTTACTCGAAGCGAACGGCCTGCTTCCGGCCGGCACGCAAGCACGGGCAATCTCGTTCGAACTGACGAGCCATCGCCATGAGCTCGTCGCCGTGGCTTCATGAATGGCAGCGTCGTTCACGCCCGAGGTGAAGCGAATCCTGCAGGAACACGGCTGCTCCTACGAGCGAGCCGGCAAGGGTGATCACGAGATCTGGTTCAGCCCGATCAGCGGTCGTCGCTTCGTCGTAGATCAGCACATGAAGTCACGCCACACAGCCAACGGCGTGTTGAAGCAAGCCGGTATCGGCAAGCGGTTCTGATACAGCTGGCTCTCACTGACTGCCGGTGAACCGCCGAAGCCAGCTGTTCGGTTCAGGCATCCAGTTCGGTGACGGCGCGGGCCAGCATTGACTGCACCTGGTCACGACCGGGACTCTCGCAATAGATGCGGATGATCGGTTCGGTTCCCGACTTGCGGAACAGGATCCAGGAGTCGTCCGCGAAGTTCATCTTCACGCCGTCTTTCTCTTCGCGACTTGTGAACGCGACGCCGAACGCGTCGTCGAGCTCTCCGCCCTGCACGCGTTCGATGAGGCGAGCGCACTGCTCCATGGGGCGATGCAGATCGCGCCGGTCATAGTGAAGCTCGCCGAACTCCTGCTCCATTGCCGCGATGATCTCGGACAACGGCTTACCGTGATGCGCCACCGCCTCCGCCACCATCAGTCCGGAGAGGATGCCGTCTCTTTCGGGCATGAACGCGCCGAATCCGATGCCGCCACTCTCTTCGCCCCCAATGAGCACGTTCCGCGTGAGCATGAGGTCGGCCACGTACTTGAAGCCGATCGGAGTCTCATGCAGCGTGACGCCGAGCGAAGTGGCGACCTTCTCGAGAAGGCGCGTGGTGGAGAACGTCTTCACGATGTCGCCGCCGCGCTTCTTCTCCCGCACCAGGTAGAGAGCAAGCAACGCGATGATCTTGTGCGGCGAGACGAACTCTCCTTTCTCGTCGAGAATCCCCAGTCTGTCTGCGTCGCCGTCGTTGCAGATGGCCAGGTCGTAGTTGCCGCCCAGCATCACGTTCTGCGATGCGTTCAGGTTCTCCGGAATCGGTTCAGGATTGACGCCGCCGAAGGATGGATTCACCTCGCCGCGGATGCCGTCCACGATGGTCTCCGTCAGATCTTCGCGAACCCGGCGCTGCACGCGGAGCGATCCGATGAAATCGATGCCGAGCACCTTCGAAGGGATCGAAGCCGCCGCGCCGAAGATCGGATCGTGAAGGATGGTCAGCTTCGCGGCGCGAATCATCGGGACGTCGAGCTGCGCGCGGATCCCCTCGATATACGCATCGAGGATGTTCTCCTCCCGGATCGTGCCGCCCTCGCGGGCATCGCTGCGGCCGAGACTCTTCGAGATGGCGTCATACGTCTCGGGAAGAGCCGAGCCGCCGTACCACGCTTTGAATTTCAGCCCGTTGTACTTTGCCGGATTGTGGCTTGCGGTGACGACCACCCCACCCAGCACCTTGCGCAGCTTGGCGGTGAACGAGATCGTCTGCGAGGGCGTGGGGCGATCGGAGAGGATGACCTGGTACCCGGCGTCCCGAAAACACTCCGCGACCAGCCGCGCAAAATCACGCGAGAGAAAACGGCGGTCGAAACCGACCACGATCGCGTTCGGGTCGATCTCGTCCGGCGGCTCGAGCTTGCGAGCTGCAACCGCCATCGCCTCGGCGACGCGGCGAACATTCTCGAAAGTGAACTGGTCCGCGATGACCGCTCGCCAGCCGTCGGTGCCGAAGATGATGGGAGCGGTCATGCGGCGCGTATTGTACGCAGCGATTGTGCCCTATGCCGATATGACATAAAGTTATCCAACGCTATGACATCAAGACGGGAATCGACCATGAAGCTACTCCTGAGCTGGGTCCTGGCCGCGTGGTCCGCTGCGCCCCTGGTCGCGTTGCCGAAATACTTCGGCGCGCCGGCACCACTGACCAACACGCGGTACGCGTCCTTCGGCGGCAGCGGAGTACTGGTCACAAACGGCAGGGACGCGTTCCTGCTCTGGGGGCTTCCGGGGCGGATCACGCGCCTCGAGAAAGGAGAGAACCGTGTCGGCCGTCCGATTTTGAATTCATTCCCGGCGGCAGCCGCCTGGACCGGAACGCACTTCATCGCCGCGGGCACGCGGGATGGCCAGCACACGGATTCGATCGAGGGGCGGTTACTCGATGGCACACCAATCGACTCGCCCCTTGCTTTCCGAGCGGTAGTTGCGATGGAAGGGACACGAAGGTCTGGGGAAGACGACTGACCACCGGGTTGCAACCGATCGGTCCGGCTCTGCTCATCGCCGATGACCCGGCAGAACACGCCAGTGTCGCGTGGGACGGCCGCGACTATGTGGCGGTGTGGAGTGCCGGGAGGTCGACGCTCGGAGGACGCCGCATCTCCCCGACGGGCGTCCTCGGCTCCCCGTTCGAAATCCCCCGGCTTCGGCCGGGCCGACGTGCGGATGAGCAGCCTGTCGCCGTTCGACTCACAGGTGGATTGGGGGTGACGTGGGGCGCGGACGGAACGGGCGAGCTGATTCTGTTGGATGAAACCGGACTGGCGACTCGCCACCTCCTCGGTCAGGGACGCAGCGACGCTATGGTTCGGCTCCCCGGCGGCCGCACCGGCTTCCTGCAGATCGTGACGATGACCGCGGCACCCCATCACGGCGCCCCGCGCGTCCTGATGGCCGTCGGTGACAGCATCCCACTCGAGTCGATGCCGGACGCTCCTGCGCTCGAGGGGCACCTCGAACG
>JANMSA010000984.1:0-2320 GCA_031388865.1 Acidobacteriota bacterium
GATCCCGCTCTCACGCAGCTCGCGGCCACGGAGAACCGGATCTCCAGCCCCGGATCGAGGGCGCGCAGATTCCCGTAAAGGTGCTTCTGGACGGCCAGCGCCAACTCGTGGGACTCGTCGCGACGCGCATCGGAATAAACACCGTCGAGAAGCTTGCGCAGGTCTGCGAACGAGTAGCCGGAGATCCGGTTCTCCGTGGCCGCGAGCTGCGTGAGAGCGGGATCGTCACTCGCGCCGAGATAGTAGGTTTCCACGCCCCGCGACTCGACGTGTTTGATCAAAGCGTTGACGTGAATGGAGACGAAGATGTCGCCGTGCGACGCGTTCGCCAGTCGCGCCCGCTCCCGGAGCGCGATGGTGCGATCCGCGTCACGTGTGGCGACCACCTCGAACCCATCCTTCTCCAGTCGCTTTTGCAGACGGCGCCCGATGTCGAGCGTGATCTCTTTCTCCAGCAGCTCGGCGGCGGTCGCGCCGGGGTCCGTACCGCCGTGGCCGGCATCGAGCACGACGCGCCTCACCGCCAGAGGAAACGCCGTCGCCGTCATCCGCTCCGTCGTCGGCTGGGCCTCGGAGGCCCGCAACATCGGAAGGGCACGCGCGACGAAGGTCCTGGCGAGGGGAGGGAGGGGAGGGGTTCCCTTGACCGCCATCCGGTACGCCGAGGCGGCCACGACGGCCGCGATCGCGACGGGCGGCGCGCGATGCATCAGAACATGCACCCAACGCCGGCCCGGCCGCAGTCCACGCGGCGGCAGACCTCGAATGGTGTCGAGATTCTCCTTCACGGCCTGCTGCAGAACCCGCCGTTTGACCCGCTCGATCGCCGCTGCTCTCATGCCTGTGGGGCATTCTACTCTGTGCTGTTCGTGTCAGCTCGCAGCTCGCAGGACCGAGCAAGACCCATGTGACGTGCGGAAGGCGCGTCAACTTCCGGGTGAGCTCCGGTGCTCCGGAGAGCTGCGAGCTGAGAGCTGAGAGCTAAAAGGGAGCTAGAGGTCCACTTCCGCCCGCGCCGGCATCTCTTTCATCAACTCGTACCCCTCGGAGCGCGCAACGTAGGTGGCGATGGTCAGGTCGCCGGTTACGTTCAGTACGGTGCGGCACATGTCCAGAATGCGGTCCACGCCGAGCACGACTGCGATGAGCTCCGGGGGAACGCCGATCTGGGCGAGCACGACGATGATGAACGGAATGGAGCCTGAGGGGACGCCGGCGGTGCCGATGCCACCGAGGATGGCCAGGTAGAGAACCATGAGCTGCTGCGCGATCGACAGATCGACGCCTGCGAGCTGCGCGAGAAACAGGACGGTCACTCCTTCGAAGAGCGCCGTCCCGTTCTGATTTGCGGTCGCGCCGACGGTCAGGACGAAGGCGTTGATGTCCCGCGGCACGCCCAGGTTCTCCTCCGAGACGCGGAGGGCCGTCGGAAGAGTGGCGTTCGACGAAGACGTGGAGAAGGCGGTGATCATCACCGTCTTGATGCGTCGGAAGAACTCCAGCGGATTGATGCGCGAGAGCAGCGCCACCGACAGCGAGAACACTCCGAACATGTGCAGCGCGAGGCCGAGGAGCACCGTCGTCACGAACCAGCCGAGACTGACCAGCAGCCCGAAGCCAAACTTCGCGGTCATGGTGAACAGCAGGCAGAAGACTGCGTACGGCGCCAGACGCATGACGATCTGAATCCCGGCGGTCACGGCTGCGAAGACAGCTTCGAGCACGGACACCAGAGGCGCCGCCGTCTCAGTGGGAACCATCGTCAGACAGATGCCCAGAAAAAGGGCGAAGAACATCAGGCCGAGCATGTCCGGTGTCTCGCGGCCGACCGAGTAAAAGATGTTCGTGGGGACCACAGTCTTGATGACCTTCAACAGGGGCGTGTCCGTGGATTGCGCGCCACTGATCGCGCTCTCGACGCGGTCCTTGGCATCCTTGCTGTACTCGGCGCGCAGTCGCTGGCTCACCTCGGGGCTGACCCGGTCTCCCGGCCGGATTGTGTTGGCGAGCGCCAGCCCGATCAGCACGCTGATGGCCGAGATGACCAGCGTGTAGACCAGCGACTTCACGCCGATGCGCCCGATCCTGCGCAGATCACCGAGTCCTGCCACGCCGACGACGAGGCTGGAGAAGACGAGAGGAATGACGAGAAGCAGAAGAAGGCGGAGGAAGAGCTGTCCGATTGGGCTGGTGATGTGGTCCGTGACGAAGGTGAGGTTCGGATCCTTCGATCCCAGGAGACTGTTCAGCGTGCCGCCGATGACAGCACCGGCAACCAGGCCGAAGAGGATCCTGGTGTGAAGCGCGACCCGCCGTCCGG
>JANMSA010000991.1:0-4151 GCA_031388865.1 Acidobacteriota bacterium
AGGAGCACGAACTCCTAAAAAAAGCCATTCGGTTCTGTTCCGCTCGAAGGGCGACACGTTCGCCTTCATCGACGCGCAGCGGGCGCACTTCAGCGTCCGGTCGCTATGCCGGCGCTACGCCGTGACAACGGCCGGCTTCTATGCCTGGCGTCGGCGCGGTGAGAGTGCCCATGCGGAACAGGACCGCCTCCTCACAAGGGAGATCGAACGTCTGTTTGATGCGCATCAGGAGCGCTACGGCAGCCCACGTCTCTATCAGCTCCTGCGCCACGCGGGCTGGCTCGTGAGCCGGCGCCGGGTCGCGCGCCTCATGCGCGCGGCGGAGATCGAGGTCGAGAACGGCGTCCCGTGATCGAGAACTACGGGACGCAGCCGGTGCGGCTGACTCGGTCCCGAAGGCGAACGGAGCGATTGCTGAGGTGGCCGTAAAGTCGGGTGCCGAGAAAGGGCTTGACAAAGTCTAAACCCGGACGCAATCTATGGACTAGTCAGAACCATGCGTCCGGACGTCGTCGAATTGCTGAGCGAACACGGCATCAGGCCCTCGGCCCAGAGAGTTGCCGTGGCGCAGTACATCCTGTTGACCGACGAGCATCCCTCCGCGGACAAGGTGTGGGCGCGCGTGCGCACCCGCTTTCCCATGATCTCGAGGGCCACGGTCTACAACACCCTCAACCTGTTTGTGGAGAAGGGCCTCGTCCGGGAGTTGCATCTCGCGCCCGACTCGGTGGTCTTCGACCCCAACACCGACGCCCATCATCACTTCGTAGATGACGAGACCGGTCGTATCTACGACATCCCCTGGGAGAAGGTGGCGATGCGCCAGATCCCGAAGGTCGACGGGTTCGAGATCCACGATTACCAGGTCGTCATGCGGGGGCGCAAGGCTCCCGCCCGCAAATAGATTCTGCTTCGGCAGGGCGCCGAGTTGCGGCTGCATGATGAGGATCGAGTGGCCGGAGCTCGTTTCAACGGAAGACTGCAAGTTCGTCGCGGCGCACGTGATGGACATCGGCGAATCCCTGGCGAATGCCGTCATCGCGGCCCTATAACATTGTCGCGAGGAACCAGCCCGGAAGAAAACACCCAGAGAGGAGAAGAATCCACGTGCCTGACAAGGAACAAACTACGAGCGTCAGCGAAAGCGAAAACCCAGTAATCCCTGCCCCAACTCCCAAGCGGAGTCGGCCGAGAACAAACAATGACTGGTGGCCGAACCAGTTGGACCTGTCGGTGCTCCACCGCCACTCGCAGTTGTGCAAGCCGATGGAAGAGGACTTCAACTACGCGGAACAGTTCAAGTCCCTCGACATCGAAGCGCTGAAGAAGGACCTGATCGAGGTGATGACCACGTCGCAGGAATGGTGGCCGGCCGACTACGGCCATTACGGGCCGCTCTTCATCCGCATGACGTGGCATGCCGCGGGCACATACCGCATCGCCGATGGCCGCGGCGGTGGCGGCGACGGCCAACAGCGGTTTGCGCCGCTCAACAGCTGGCCCGACAACGCAAACCTCGACAAAGCGCGCCGGTTGCTCTGGCCGATCAAGAGGAAGTACGGCCAGAAGATCTCCTGGGCCGATCTGCTGGTCCTGGCCGGCAACGTTGCCATGGAATCGATGGGGTTCAAGACGTTCGGCTTCGGCTTCGGCCGGCCCGATGTCTGGGAGCCCGAGGAGATCTTCTGGGGCCCTGAGGACACCTGGCTGGGAGACCAGCGCTACAGCGGCGACCGGGAGCTCACCGGTCCGTTCGGCGCCGTGCAGATGGGCCTGATCTACGTCAATCCTGAAGGGCCCGGCGGCAACCCGGATCCGCTGGCTGCCGCCAGGGACATTCGCGAGACCTTCGCGCGCATGGCGATGAACGACGAGGAGACGGTTGCGCTCATCGTCGGCGGCCACTCGTTCGGCAAGTCCCAAGGTGCTGCCCCGGCGCCTGAGCACGTCGGTCCGGAACCCGAGGCGAGCCCCCTCGAGGAGCAAGGCTTCGGCTGGAAGAACAAGTACGGGAGCGGCAAGGGCGCTCACGCGATCACCAGCGGCCTCGAGGGCGCATGGACCAACGAGCCGACCAGGTGGGACAACGGGTTCCTGGAGAACCTGTACAAGTACGAGTGGGAGCTGACGACCAGCCCCGCCGGTGCGAAGCAGTGGACTCCCAAGAATCCGGAGGCCAAAGGTACCGTGCCGGATGCGCACGACCCGTCGAAGCGGCACGCGCCGATGATGCTGACGACGGACCTGTCGCTGAAGATGGATCCGATCTACGCGCCGATCGCGAAGCGCTTCTACGAGAATCCGGACCAGCTCGCCGACGCGTTCGCCAGGGCGTGGTTCAAGCTGCTTCACCGCGACATGGGTCCCCGGCCGCGCTACCTCGGCCCATGGGTTCCGGAGCCGCAGCTATGGCAGGACCCCGTTCCGCCGGTCGATCATGAGCTGATCAATGAGCAGGACATCGCCGCCCTCAAGGGCAAGATCCTCGCCTCGGGCCTGTCCATCTCGGAGCTGGTCTCCACTGCCTGGGCGGCTGCGGCCAGCTTCCGCGGCACCGACAAGCGTGGCGGTGCCAACGGAGCAAGGATCCGCCTCGCGCCGCAGAAGGACTGGGAGGTCAACGAACCGGCGCATCTGGCCAAAGTGCTGAAGACCCTCGAGCGGATCCAGCAGGACTTCAACAGCGCGCAGTCCGGCGGCAGGAAGGTCTCGCTGGCCGACCTGATCGTCCTGGCCGGGTGCGCCGCCGTCGAGCAGGCGGCGAAGAACGCCGGACACAACGTCGGCGTCCCGTTCGCGCCGGGTCGCACGGACGCCTCGCAGGAGCAGACCGATGTGAATACGTTCGACATGCTCGAACCGGTGGCCGACGGATTCCGCAACTACATGCGAGCGGGAGACCCGCTGTCGCCGGAGACCCGCCTGCTGGACCGGGCCAACCTGTTGAAGCTGACCGCGCCGGAGATGACCGTTCTCGTCGGCGGCATGCGTGCCCTGAACGCCAACTTCGGACAATCGAAGCATGGCATCTTCACCGACCGGCCGGAGACGCTGACCAACGACTTCTTCGTGAACCTGCTCGACATCAGCACCGCGTGGAGACCATCGGCCTCGGCTGAGAACGTGTACGAGGGTCGCGATCGCGCCACGGGCGCGCTGAAGTGGACCGCCACGGCCGCCGATCTCGTGTTCGGCGCGCACTCTCAGCTCCGGGCGCTGGCGGAGGTCTACGCAAGTGACGACGCGAAGGAGAAGTGCGTGCGTGACTTCGTGGCTGCCTGGAACAAGGTGATGAACCTCGATCGCTACGACCTTGTCGCTTAGGCCCGGGGCGGGCGCCAGCGTGCGGCCGCGGCCAGCACGTAACTTCGTAACACTACCGCTGCAGCAAGCGCGGGCGACCCTCAGAGGGTCGCTCGCGCTTTGTTGCATTCCGTCGCGGTAAGGGCGGGGCCACGCCGCCCGATGGGCGGGGCCGCAAACGATGGGTCGCTGGAGGCCGACGCCCCACGTAGGCCCAGCGCGACCCTTCCAGCAACCCGAATCACGATTGTTCCTGCGAGCGTCGCGGCCGCGCTCGCGAGCGTTGTTCTCGCGTTACTGTTCGGCGTCTACGTCATCCCTTTTGGGACGAAACCTCGGGTACGTTGGTGCCATCCGACACGCCGAGCATCACAGCGGGCGATGTCTTCTTCGACAAGCCGCCAACGGTGATCGTCACGCTTCGGCGCGATCGTGTCGTGTATGTTGGTCCTGTTCCGGTCCGGTCCGACCAGCACGCGGTTCATCTCGCGGCAATGCGAGCGCGACATCCGAATGAAGGTGTCGAACTGCGGGCCTTCAAGGGTTCTTGCACCACTTTTGTAGACACTTCCACCTAACCAGCACGGAGTGTCAACGATGCCACGATCAGCACCACGAGCGGTGCGGAAGTACAGCGATGATTTCAAGCTGACTGCTGTGCGACTCAGTCAGCAGCCGGGGGTGCAGGTGAAGACCGTCGCGGTGGCGCTGGAGATCCACCCGTTCATGTTGTCGAAGTGGCGCAAGGATGCCCGGGACGGCCGACTGCGCGGGCGGGCGCGGAAGGCGCCACCGCCCGGTCCCGCACGCGAGATCGCGCAGCTCCAGGCGCTCGAGAAGGCGCATGC
>JANMSA010000996.1:0-2331 GCA_031388865.1 Acidobacteriota bacterium
AACGCCGTGATCGAGGTGGCGACTCCGGTGATCGTGCGTACGCCGCTCGGAACCTCCTCGATGTACACGCCGGGGTAGGTCGGTTGAATAGGCATACAGCCCCCCTTGATATGGAAGGAGTGTCTAAAGGGACGCTTTTCCCTACCCGGTGCTTGGAGAAGTTGCATCACCACGCGAGCGAAGAACTCCCCGGCCCGAGGGGGCGAAGCTCCGGCCCATGTCCGAGCGGTGCACAGCGCGGCGACGGCGCGTCACCGCCAGCGCTTCGCGCTGGGCACGAGATCGAGGCGATCCATCGCGGAGAATTGTACGATGCGTCGTCCGCATGGATCTCGCTCGAAAAGTTGGCCGTCTCTTCTCGGTTCCGGCGCGTGCATTGACCGAGGACGTGATTCGCCAGGTGCGCGACAACCATGTTGGCGGCGTGATCTGGTTCCAGTCGACGACCGAAGAGGCCGCGCGAGGCAACGCGCACCTGCAGTCGCTGGCGCGCGAGCCGCTGCTCATCAGCGCGGATCTGGAGTCCGGGCTGGGCATGCGCTTCACGGATGCGACGTGGTGGCCGCCGGCCATGGCGCTTGCTGCGACGGGAGATCCCGACCTCGCGGAAGAGCAGGCGCGCATCACTGCAATCGAGGCGCGGGCGATCGGCATCAACCACATCCTTGCGCCCGTGTGCGACGTGAACGTCGACCCGCGCAATCCCGTGATCAACACGCGCAGCTTCGGGGAGGATCCGCGGGAGGTCGCGAAGTTCGTCGCCGCGTATGTGCGCGGCATCCAGAGCGAAGGCGCGCTCGCGACCGCCAAGCACTTCCCGGGACACGGCGACACGCACATCGACTCGCATCGCGCGTTGCCGGTGCTCGAGGCCACGCGCGAACGCCTGGAGCAGATCGAGCTCATTCCGTTTCGCGCAGCCATCGAGGCGGGCGTGGCTACGGTGATGATCGGCCATCTCGCCGTGCCGTCGCTCGACGGAGCACCGGTGCCGGTGCGCTCATCGTTCGAGAACGTATGGGGCACAGCGCACCACGAAGTGACGCAGAGCGGAACGATGCCCGCGACGCTCTCCAAACCGGTCATCGACTTGCTGCGCCACGACCTCGGCTTCGACGGCCTGATCGTGTCGGATGCCTTCGACATGGGCGGCCTCGCCGCGCACTTTGATCCGGGCGAGGCCGCCGTGCTTGCGTTCGCAGCAGGGGAAGACCAGATTCTCTACTCAGCGGACACGGACGCCGCAATCGCCGCCGTCCGCGCGGCGGTGCAGAGCGGGCGGCTGCCCATGGCGCGTATCGACGACGCGTACGAGCGCATCAGCAGCGCGGCGCAATGGAGCGCTGGCTGGAACGCCGGCGGCTCGTCGGCCGGTTCTGCGGCGGCTCGCCGGGGACAATCCAGCGGCCTCACCGCGATGGACGTGGCCCGTCGTTCCATCACCCTCGTTCGTGACTCCTCAGGTCTGCTCCCTCTGCGCGCGAACAACGTCGCTGTGCGTGTCTTCAGCGATGAGCCGCTCGACTACGCCGTGAAGGAACTGAACGCCGGCTGCGCGATCGGAGAGTCGGATGTGATCGTCCTGCTTTTAGGCATGCGCCCGAAATCCGGAGCAGGCAGCATCACCGTCCCCGAAGAAGCGAAGCGGATCGCGGAGCAGTACGCAGGAAAAACCATCGCGGTGTCGTTCGGAAGCCCGTACATCGTGCGCGAGCTCGGGAACGTGAGCACGTTCGTCTGCGCGTGGGGGATTCAGCCGGTGCTGCAGGTGGCCGCGATGGAGGCCATTCGCGGCAGGAGTGAGGTGACCGGCAGGCTGCCGGTCACCATCACCTGATGCTGGTTGTGTCTTACTTTTTCGCGGCGCAGGACTCAATCGAGCCCTTCTGGGCGCCGCTGATGAGTCCGAGGGATTTGGCTTCGTTGGTGATGTCGCTGACCTGGCTGACGAAGTCGCCATGGTTCTTCGCCGTGATGGCGGAGATGCGATCCATCAGCGTCGCGCCGTTGGCGAAGAGAACGTTCGGAGAGCCGGAGTTACAGGCGCCGATGACGACCGTGGGACGCAGGTCCGACTGCGGATACGCGTCGGTGGCGTCAGGAACGCCGTCGTTGTCGTCGTCGCTGTCGCAGGCGTCGCCCTGGGCGTCACCGTCATAGTTCGCCTGGTTGGCGTTGGCGGTGAACTGGCAGTTGTCAACTGTGTCGAGGACACCGTCGTTGTCGTCGTCGCTGTCGCAGGCATCGCCCTGGGCGTCGCCGTCATAGTTCGCCTGGTTGGGATTCGCGGTGAACTGGCAGTTGTCGACGGTGTCGGGGACGCCGTCGTTG
>JANMSA010001011.1:0-9765 GCA_031388865.1 Acidobacteriota bacterium
ACGGATGTCGACTCCGATCCGATCCGGGGCTTCACCGAAATGACGCAGGCCCGCCCACTGACGCAGGAAGGGATGATCCACGGCACGTTCCAGTACATGGCGCCCGAGCAGCTGGAGGGGCAGGAGGCAGACGCGCGCACCGACATCTTCGCGCTCGGTGCGCTGCTCTACGAGATGGCTACGGGCATGCGTGCCTTCCAGGGAACGACGAAGACCAGCCTCATCGCCGCGATCGTTTCGTCGCATCCGGCCCCGATCTCCTCCGTGATTGCAATGGCCCCTCCCGCGCTCGATCACATCGTGCGGAAGTGCATGGAGAAGGATCCTGAGGATCGCTGGCAGTCGGCGCATGACATGGCCAGTGAGCTGCGATGGTTGAGCGAGGCAGGCTCGCAGGCGGGCGTGGCCACGAGCGTCACGCTGCGGCGCAAGACACGCGAGAAGCTGGCGTGGGCGCTTGCGGCGCTTTTTGGGGTTCTCTCGCTCGTCGCCACGGCGGCGTGGGTCCGGAACCAGCCGCAGGCGGGTGAGCCCTTCCGGGCTACGCTGGAACCTCCGGCGGACGGCGCCCTGCTCCCGTTCGATCTCCTCGGCATGGCGATGTCCCCCGATGGAAAGAGGGTGGCGCTCGCCGCGAATCTCAGTGCGGGGGGGCAGCAGCTCTGGGTCCGTGAGCTTTCGTCGATGACCGCCAGGCCATTGCCGGAAACGCGGGGAGCGTCGTACCCGTTCTGGTCGCCTGACGGCCGGCATCTCGCCTTCTTTGCGGATGGGAAACTGAAGAAGATCGCACTGCGCGGAGGATCACCGCAGGTGCTGGCGACCGCGCCCACCGGACGAGGCGGGTCGTGGAGTCGCAACGACGTCATCCTCTACGCGCCGAGCATCCGCTCGCCGATCCAGAGCATCCCGGCGGCGGGAGGCACACCCAGAGCGGTGTCCCGTTTTGACGCGGCGAAGGAGATCACCCACCGGTGGCCGCAGTTCCTTCCCGACGGGAAACATTTTGTTTATCTCTCGCGTCAGCGCGGCGCGAAGATGGAAGTGGGCCGGCTGATGCTCGGCTCCGTCGAGACTGGCAAGGCGACCACGCTCATCCAGGACTCGACCAACGCACAGTATGTTCAGCCCGGATACATCCTGTTCGGCCGGCAGAACGATCTTTACGCGTGGCGCTTCGACGCGAAGAAACTGAAGCTGGAGGGCCAGCCGACGTCGCTGCTGGACGAGAAAGTCAGCCTGTGGGAACCGAAGAATCTCCTGATCTTCTCTGCCTCCGACCAGGGTGCCATCGTCTATCTCCCCGAGGTCGTGCGCAGGTCGACGCTGAAATGGGTGGGGCGTGACGGCCGGACGCTCGGGGATCTCGGCGCTCCCGCCTTTCACAGTACCCCCCGCATCTCTCCGGATGGCACCAAGGTCGCCGTGATGACTACGGACGCCCCGGCGGGCGGCACCGACCTCTGGATCCTCGATCTGCAGTACGACCGGCGGTTCCGGATCACGCAGCAGAGCGGAAACTTCTCCTTGCCAGCCTGGGCACCGGACTCGAGAAAACTGGCCTTCATCTGCCAGGTGAAATCCGTCCAGGACATCTGCGTGAAGTCCCTCCTCACGGGAGGGGACGTTGCGCTTCTCCATGAGTCTCCCTATTGGAAATCGCTGGGCTCGTGGTCGCGCGATGGCCGGGACATTTACTTCGGCGAACAGAATCCGCAGACCAACAACGATCTGATGATCGTGGACACCACGGATTCCGGGAAGAAGCCCGTGTCGATCCTGAAGACCTCGTTTTCCGAGGACAAGCCGATGCTCTCTCCTGACGGCAACTGGGTTGCGTATCTCTCGGATGAGTCTGGACGAGAGGAAGTCTATGTCCGGTCCGCCAAAGGCTCCTTCGAGCAATGGCAACTTTCCAGCACCGGAGGAGCGGAGCCGCGGTGGACCCGAGGCGGTCAGGAGCTTCTCTACGTGTCACCGGATGGATCCGTCATGTCGGTTGCCATTGCGACCACTCCTGTGTTCCGTCCGGCAGCTCCGAAGGCTCTCTTTCTCCTGCCGGAGCGGCCCGATCGCGATACACCGATCTTCGAGGATGCGAGCGCGGACGGCGAGCGCATCCTCCTGAACGTCCCCACCACCTCGCGCTCGACCGTCGCGTTTCACGTCGTGCTGAACTGGATGTCGATGCTGAAGGAACGAGCGGAATGACGCTGGCCGCAGGAACCCGGCTCGGGCCTAACAAGATCGACACGCCTCTCGGCGCGGGTGGCATGGGCGAGGGTTACAAGGGACGCGATACCCACCTCGAACGCAGCGTGGCCATCAAGATCCTGCCGGCGCATCTTTGCGGAATCGGGAATTCGAGTTGCGCTTCGAGCGCGAGGCTCGCGCCATCTCCGCATTGAACCATCCACATATCTGTGTGCTGCATGATGGGGTGGAGGTTCAGATCGCCCCGCGGGATCGAAGAGTGGGGACGGAGGGAGCCGGGGTCGAATCCCGCCACGTCCAGCGTCTCCTCTACGAGAGGATCATCGGGAAGCGCGCCTACGACGGAAAGAGCAGGGGTGGCGCGATCGTTTCTACCCGGACGAGGGGAGGCCCTGGGTGGAAGGCTCGCGACTACTGCTGCACTTCGATCAGGATCTCGTTCCTGCGCAGGATCGCCGGTGTGAAAGGGGCGTTGTACCGGGCCCACTGCGGCGAACGCAGCGCGGTTCGGCCGGCTTTTACCAGCGCGTCGCGCAGCGCGTGTTCCGCCTCCGCGTAACGCTCCTCACCCCACCCTCCTCGATAGCTCCACGCGGCAATGAGGGCAGCCGGCACTTCCCGAAAGCGGATGCGCTCGTCGGCCGGAAGGGGCAGGGTCGCCATGGTGTAACGCGAAGGCATCACGAAGCTGACTACGTAGACTCCGTCGCCACTCTCCCCCTGGATCACCGGCGCGGTCATGCCGATCGTTTCGCCCTTCTTCGTTTGCGTGACCGGCGCCGTCATCTCCATCTTTTCGGAGCGCTGGTTCTCCCCGAAAATGTAGTTCGCCAGCGGCCGGAAGGCAGTACTGCCTGCCTCCGCGAAGGAGGTTCTCACTTCGATCTCCGCGACGAGGTACGGTTCGTATCGGCGGAGCTCGAAGCTCCCGTCCTTTTGCACGACGGTGTAGCGCGGTTGTTCGGTCGCCATGAGACCTCCTGAATTGAGAAGCAGCAGCACGAAAAATGGCCATCGCTGCATGAAGGACCTCATGGCGCTGCCCCGAACGCTCGACGGATCTCTTCCATCCGGCGGCGGTTCACGCCAAAGTCGGAACGTCCGACACGCGACGCGGATCGGAAGTGAATGGTCTTCGCCCGTTCGTCAAACAGGAACTGAGCATCGTCGACGAAGCGGAGGATGCGCGTGCGGAACTCCACCTGAACGGTGGAAGGCCCCGATGCGACGATGGTGCAGCGCGGCACGGAACGCAGTACTGTCAGAAGCCTCTGCATCGCGTCGGCGTGCGTGGACTGGTAGAGGATGGGGGCAATGGCGTGCGCATCGGTCATCTGCGTCGATACGCAGTTCGGTGTCGCCGGGCAAGGCGAGAGTGCGGGTGTGTGGGAGGCGGTGGCGGCAAGGATCAAGGCGAGAATCACTCCAGAACTCTTGCTGCCCGGGATGATTTTGATGGTCCGGGAGCGCCGGCCGCTGGCCGGGCGCTCCTTCGAGTTCGCCTGCGTATCTTCATTGATTTCCTTTTCGCCAGCGGGTGGCGTCCACCGCTACCAGCAACGGCAGTGCCGTGTCCGGTGGTGCCGGAATCCATGTGGGATCTGGCTGACAGGGCGACCGGCTCGTCGCCAGCAGATTTCAAGAGATCTGCTGAGAAACGATTCCGATCGCCTCGAGGAACTTCCTGGCGATCAACGGCGCGTCGTAGCGTTGCACGTGCGCGAGCCCGGCCGCTCCCATCGTGAAGCGGAGGGAAGATTGCTGCAGCAGCTTTTCCAGTGCCTCGGTGAGAGCCTGCTCATCACCGGGTTCGACGAGGAGTGCGGTCACTCCATCGACGACAACCTCCGGAACGGCCGCCGCTCGACCGGCGATCACGGGCAGCGACGACGCCATGGCTTCGAGGAAAACGATTCCGAATCCCTCCTGCGACGTCGGTAAAGCAAAAAGACACGCATTTCGATATTCAGCCATCAGGTCATGGAGAGGGAGATGGCCGAGAAACCGAATCCTTTCGGTGAGATGCAACGCATGAGCGAGGTGCTCGAGCCGCTTGCGCTCCGGGCCGGCCCCGACGATTCGCAGGACGCTGTCCTGCCGAACTCCTGCGAATGCCTGGATCAGGGTGTCGATGCCTTTGCGCGGATAGAGATGCGCGACACAAAGTACGCGCAAGGCGCCTTCCTGGACCGGCGCCTCACTCAGAGACCGATGCCATGCGGTGAGATCGATCAGTTCAGGAACGATCAGAATCTTCTTCCTAGCCACTCCGTAGAATCTCGAGATCTGCCGGCAGGAATAGTCGCTGGTTGTGATGACGCGATCGGCGCGACGAACGTGGATTGCTTCGAGCCCTGCCTGAACGAGCAGGCCGAGGCGTCGCCTGCCGCTTTCATGGGTCGCCTCATCGGCGAGCACGCCCTTGATCGAGGCTGCGTGGGAGAAGCCGGCCTTTGCGACGAACACCCCATCCAGGTCAAAACCGATCAGAACATCTGCGTTCCTGTCCCGGAGCAGAGAGCGAGCTCTCAGGTTGAACACCACTCGCGACCAGGTGGTGTTGTGGTCCCGGCCTGGTTGCGGTGCGAGAAGCGTGACCTCATGACCGAGCGCAACGACGGCATCACGGAGAACCGAGATTCCGACCCAGGTCCCGCTCCCCACGGCAGTGCTGGGCGCGGTGCCGGTCATGAAGATCAGATGAGCCATGGCCTCCACGCTCCGTCGCGACGAAGACCTGTCGGAAAGCGGGTGAACGGGGTCGCAAGTTGCAGCGAGAACAGCCGATGAGCGATGTCGAGCAGGTCCGCGCCTACTACCGCGCCGTCCTTCCGTATTACGACGCGTCCCTCGAGGACCGCGGAGATCTGCCGTTCTGGGACTCGATTGCGCGGCGATGGAGCGCGGAGCGGACACTGGAGCTCGGGTGTGGCACCGGTCGCATCACCGGAATCCTGGCCCGCAAGGCCTCGGTAACCGCAGGCGACCTGCTCATTGAAATGGTCCATCGAGCACGCCGGAAGGTGCCCGGCGCAAACCTCTTCGTTGCCGATCTGAGAGAGTTCTGGTTGGCTTCGAAGTTCGATCTCGTGGTTCTGGCCGACGATCCAATGGCTCACATCACATCGGCCGGCGAGCGGGAGAAGGTCTTGAAACGGATCGCGGAACATCTGACGGCCGGCGGTCGAGTCATTCTCGAGGGATTGCACCGTCCTCCCGGAATCGAGAGCCTCGTACCTGCCCGCGAGATCCATCGGCCGGGAGAAACGCCGCTGGTCATTGAAGAATCGTGGAAGCCCGTGGGACAGGACCCGGTCTGGAGAGCCACTTACCGTTTCATCGACGGGGCGTCGATCACGGAAGCCACCTCGCTCCTGCGATCGTGGACTCTCGAAGAGGTCGAGCTTCTTTCGAGCGCGGGACTTCAGGTGGAAGACCTCTGGGGCGACTTCGAGGAGCGTCCATTCTGCGATACCTCTGCACGACTGATCATCGTGGCCACGAAATCGAGGCGAGCCCTTTCTCTTTGAGGAGGCGAAGGGATACACACGATCGGAGGTCCTTCAGGAAGCATGCCCTGCGGCGGCAGGCACGCTCGCAGCATGGTGGAACAACCATGACGCATCCGGCAGGCTCCGATCAGTCACTCTCGCTGTGGATCGACACCACCCCGTCGACGAACTATCCCTCGCTGCGAGGTGACATCGATGCCGATGTGGCGATCGTCGGAGCCGGCATCACGGGCATGACCGCGGCGTATCTGCTCGCAAAGGCAGGGAAGTCGGTCGTGGTCGTGGACAAAGGCCGGATCGTGATGTCCGAGACCGGCCACACCACCGCCCACATCATCGAGGCGACGGATGCCGATTACCGCGATCTGATCAAAGAGCACGGCGAAGAGGGGGCACGCACCAACACGGAGGCGATTCGATCGGCGATTACGCTGATCCGGTCTCTGGTCGGCGAGCTCGGAATCGATTGCGGTTTCAAGCCCGTCGACGGGTATCTCTACGCCGAGGAAGAGAAGGATCGCGAGTATCTGCAGCGGCAGCAGGAATGCCTTCGCCAGGCAGGGCTCGAGACGGAATGGGTGGATGAAGTTCCCCTGCCCTTCGCCACCATCGGCGGGCTGCGCTTCCGCAACCAGTACGTGTTTCACATACGGCAGTACCTGCTTGCCGTCGCCGAGGCAGCGGTCGGGCACGGTGTGCGGATTTTTGAAAATGCCCTCGTGAACGACATCGGGAATGCGGAGAAGGACGGCCGTTGCCTCGTGAAGAGCGAGGAGGGAAGTGTACGTGCCCGGCACGTGCTGCTTACGACGCACGTCCCGATCAACGACCGAGGCGCGATCTGGGCGAAGATGCACATGACCCGCACCTATGTCGTTGCCGCGCCCATCGAGCCAGGCGCGATCACCGACGCCCTCTTCTGGGATACGGCATACCCGTATCACTACACGCGAGTGCTCGACACGAAGAAAGGCACCTTTCTCGTCGTCGGCGGCGAAGACCGTGACGTCGGGAAAGACGGGAACGACGAGGAACGCTACCGCGCGCTGGAGGAGTATTGCCGGACGCGATTCGGTGTGACCACGTTTACGCACCGTTGGTCGGGACAGATCAACGAGCCGTCGGACATGGTGCCCTTCATCGGTCAAAGCTCGCATGGCAAAAACGTCTGGATGTCCACCGGCTACTCCGGCACGGGGATGACGTATGGGACGCTTGCCGCGATTCTTCTGACCGACTTTGCACTGGAGCGCGAGAATCGATACGCAAAGCTCTACGATCCCGAGCGGAAGGCGGCCGGATCGGTCCTCGGGAATCTCGTCACGAAAGCCGTCGAGTTCCCCAGGCGCATGATCGAAAAAGTGAAGCATCCCGACCAGGAAGCGTCCAGCGTCGCCGAAGTGCGTGAGGGAGAGGGCAGGATCGTATCCGCCGGGGGAGCGAAGTACGCCGCCGCGCGGATCGAGGGGGAGCTGCGTGCGCTCGACCCGGCCTGCTCGCACATGGGATGCACGGTGGCGTGGAACGCCGCCGAGCGAAGCTGGGACTGTCCGTGTCACGGGTCGCGCTTCGACACGCGCGGCGAGGTGTTGAACGGCCCGGCCACGGCACCGCTCGCACGCCGTGAGATTGCGCCAGAGGAGTAGCGTCCGTCGAATGCTTTCCGGATCGCTTCCATCCGGCGGCGGTTCACGCCCAGGTCAGAACGTCCGACGTAGTCGAGTTTCTTCAGGAGCTTCGAGTCCGAATGAGCAACTCCAGTCCTCACTCAATTCGACGAGACCATCCCATCGAGATCCTTCTCCCCCGCGCACGGGGGAAGGTGCCGAAGGCGGATGAGGGGGCACTCTGTGGCAGCCGGCTGGCAGTAGAAGTCGGCGATGTACCGACCGATGGATGTTTGTCTTCTAAATTTGAAACGTCGCAGCGACCCGGCCGATCAACTCTACGCTCTGCAGAGCATCGTTTCATGCGTCTCATCCTCTTACGGATCGGCGGCCAGAGGGAGCCCCCTCATCCGCCTTCGGCACCTTCTCCCCCTCACGGGGGAGAAGGGTCTCGATGGGGGAGTGTGTCGCGAGACCCGCCGAGCCCCGGAATGGTGCATCTCGTCGGTCTGAGGCGAAGCTTCGTTAAGAGTCTGCGCGGCAGAAAACCGCCGCTGGAGGCGGCGCTCAGGCCAGTTGATGAGCGGTGAGCTCACCCGTCGATGCAAGCCGGCAGGATCACTGTCCCAGTGCAGTCGTCCAGTTCTGCACGAGCGTCACCGGCGCGACGGTGCGCTGTTCGACGGCGCGGTTGACGAGGAAGCGGTTTCCGTCTGGTGAGATCGCGTGCTGCATGGAGAGGAGCTGGCGGATTCTGGGGTCGAAAAGCAGCCGGGGGACCGAAGCGGTGAACTCCGGCGCAAGCTTGACGTCGGCGACCATCAGTTTGTAGTCAGGAGAGAGGAAAACGAGCTCGTTGTCGCCGCGACTCCAACGGGGCCGCAGACCGCCGTCCGTAGAAATCTGCCACTTGCCCCCGTCATTCTCGAGCGACTGCACGTAAATCTCGGGCGGACCCGATTCGTTCGAATGATAGGCCAGCCAACGCCCGTCGCCGGAGAGCGCAGGGGCATTTTCGTTGAAGGGGGTCTGGAGCACCGACCGCATTTTCCGATCGGCGAAGTTGAAGATCGAGATGTCCCAGCCGCTCTTCTTCGCGATGTGGTTGCTTTGCACTGCGCCGGCGCTTCCGTCGGCGGACAGGCTCCAGAGGATGGTCATCTCCGGGTCGGCGATGAGGATCTCTTCCGCCCCGGTCCCCGAGCTGGCCTTCCAGAAGACGTCGCCTCGTCCCTGCCGCATGGAGGCGAAATAGACCCGCTTGTCGTCCGGGGACCAGAGGGGACTGACGTCATCATCAGGATCGAAGGTCAGGCGTGTCGTGGTGCCGCGCTCGAGGTCGAGGATCCAGATGTCCGTTTTCTGCTTAGTCGCGTCCACGATGGAGGCTGCCACGCGCCTGCCGTCATGCGAGAGCGCAATCTGTCGGTAGTCGGCGGGCTTTCCAACTGTCTCCAGGTCTTTTCCACTTCGATCCATCCAGACGAGAGTGGACAGTTCTGAGGCGGATCCGGCTTGAAACGCCAGCAGTCCGTTGTCGGAAACGCTGAACATCGTCTCGAATCGAGCCGTGCGGCTCATATTCTCGGCCACCGGAACGGCTTCGCCAACGAGGGCGAGCTTCTTCGTGTCGAATCTCTGCGCCAGGAGGCTCCTGTCGCGCAGAAAGAGGATCTGTCCGGACTTCGCATAGCGCGCCGAAGCGTTCGTCGCCAGCAACCGCTTGCGAGTCTTCGACTCGATCGACCCGACGAAGAGCGTGAAGCCTTGCTCCGATCCCTCGGTCTCGGCGCGGGCCTCGACGAGATAGAGGAAATGAATCCCGTCGGGAAGGAACTCCGGAAAGCGATGGGACGATTCATCATTCTTCGCATCGAGCTCGGTCACCACCACTGGAGCACCGCCTGCCGAAGAGACCTTGTAGATGGCATCAGTGGCCGAGGGCGTGAAGAGAATCGTGCCGCCCGGGCCCCAGCTGCCTCCGCGCCCGCTGGTTGCGTCACACAGGGCCTGAGGGGGCCCGCCGTTCGCATCGATCTTGCGCAGCTTCCCCCCGGAGAAGAAGCCGATGAAGCGTTTGTCGGGCGACCAGAAGGGGTGGCTCGCCCCTTCCGTGCCGGCCAGCGGTTGCGCGGTCAGAGCATCGAGCGCCCGGACCCATAACATCTGTTTGCCATCGGCACTGCGCGCCACGAACGCCATGCGCAGGCCGTCAGGAGAGAGGACCGTGGCGCCTGAGCCCGGGTCGAATTCGGTTTTGTCCGGAGGCAGAAGCGAGGAGCGCATGACGCGCGGAGAAACGGTGCGCAGCTGGAAAAACGCGACGGTCGCCAGGATGGCCAGCAGTGCGGTCGCCGCGTGGAGCGCCCAGGCGGCGCGCAGTCGCGCCTTCCGCTTTGCCAGCACGGGGGCCGCCTCTCCCGCGCGGGATC
>JANMSA010001035.1:0-3711 GCA_031388865.1 Acidobacteriota bacterium
GGAGCGAGACGGTCGGTCGACATTCGCGCCCTCACCCGCGGCGGCGTTGCCGCCAGTCGAGCACTGCTGCCGCGGCGAGCAGCCCCAACCCCAGCCCCGCCGCCCACCACCACCCGCGTGCGATGCGGCGCGTGAACACGAACTCGTGTTTGCCCGCGGGGACCAGCACGCCTGCGAACATCATGTCTGTCTCGACGAGGCGCGTGGCGCGGCCGTCCAGAGTCACGGCCAGTTCCGGTGTGAGCTTCTCGGAAGAGGCCAGGAAGAATGGCGCGTCGGACTCTGTCGTGACCCGCTGCTGATCCGGCGCATAGTGCGTCAGGGACACGCGTTTGTTCGCGGGAGAGAGCACCGGAGGAATCACGGGATCGTCCGTGATGACGGCTTCCTCTTCGAAGTCGAGGTCGCGCGCGGCTAGAAACTCGTCATCGTTCAGCTTGCGCAACTTCGATACCCCTCGGAACCGCGGAAGTTCGGCGAGATTGCGGAACAGCCGCCCCTCCGGCAGCTCCCGGTCGAACACGATCGGCGTCGTGACCCGTCCGTAGAAGAGGCGTGCCTCGCCGGCGGTCTCGTTCGCGCCCTGCAGCATGGAGCCCTTCACACCGACGGCGCGGACGCGGACGGTGACCGTCTCGCCCAGGCGCGCGTAGGGCCTCAGAGGCACGTACAGCTTGCTCATCGCATTCGCGTCCTCTCTGGTGAACGACCGTGACCAGACCGTAGAGCCGCCCTTCACCAACGTCACCTCGATGCGCCCGTTGCCGCTCTCGACATTCACCGGCAGCTCGATCGACCAGAAAGGCTCCGCGTCAACGCGCACGGACCGCTGATACACCACGCCGGGACGCAGAGGAAACGTCCCGGTCTCCTTCACACCCGGCACCGTCGCAGTGAAGATGCCCCACTTGATGATGTCGATGTATTTATGCTCGATGAACCAGCGAATGCCCAGAAGCCCGTTCAATGGGTCGGCGAAGTTGTACTTCGGACTGAAGAAGGTGATCACCGTCGACTGGCCACTCCACGAGGCCGGATCGATGCGCTGCAGCATCCGCCGGTACGCCGACTCGGAGCTGAAATGACTGCGAACGTCTTCCACCCGGATCAACTCGGCGGAATTGGGCCAGAGGTAATCCATCATCGGCGCAATCCGAAAGGGCCTCTTCTGCGACTGCAGAAACGCGATGGTGGGGGTCGTCGCCACGCGCGCTTGCTCGTGAGTGAGGTAGGGGTGAAAGCGTCCGGCGAACAATGCCAGGTCGAACGCGATGAGGATCGCGACGAGGTCGAAGACCATTGGCCTCCGAAGGCGCGCGGCCGCCGCGAGATAGGCCAAAGGGAGGGGCAGGAGCAGTCCGAGCCGCGCGAGCGCAGAGTACTTCAAACCCGGCAACTGGGCGAGCAGTGGCGCAAGGAACGGCGCACCGAACATGCCCGCGAGCAAGACCACCGCGACGACGATCCAGAACCAGCGCGCTCGCGCTCGGCGATTGAAGAGCCCGAGGAGCGCCAGCGGGATGGCGAGCAGGCCCAGATAGACCGCGGACTCGACGTAGTTGTTCAGGACGCCGAGTTGGGGGTCGCCTCGCCAGTTCTTGTATGCGGCGTTGCCGAGGCGATCGGGCTCGATGAAGCTGCGCGCGTGGGTAAGCGGATAGACCGCGGCGATACTCGTGGTCTGGCGCACCTCCAGGTAGCCGGTGCGGCGGATGAGCTGGACGAACGGGATGAGAGTGGGAAGCGCGATCAGGAAGGCGATCACCACACCCGCGAGAACGGGCCCGGACCGGAGCAGGTTCATCCCCGCTGGAGAGCGGCGCTCCACGAGCACGTAGCCGGCATACGCGAGAGTGACCCACGCGCCGTACGCGATTGCCGCCGGGAACCCGGAGATCGCATAGGCGAGCGCGATTGCAGTCACGATGACGATCGGGGTACGGCGCCCCCGGAAGGTGCGCCGCACGATCCAAAGCAGAGCGGGATAGAGCACCGTCGTGTTCGTGATCTGCCAGAGCCAGCGCACCGAATACACACCGGCGCAGGCGAAGAGCAGTGCGCCGATGGCAGCCCCGCGGCGACCAAGGCGTTCCTCGCGCAGCCAGAGGTAGGCGAAGCCGAAAGCGGCGTTCAGTTTCAGGAAGGCCATGGCGGTGTAGAGCCACGGCAGCGGTACGAGGAGCGGCAGAAACGCGAACGGTGTCAGCGTGGCCGCGGCAGCCGAGCCGAAACCGGGGACTCCACAGGCAATGTAGGGATTCCAGTGGAACGTGCGGGCGTCCGCCTTCGCCAGCGCCAGCAGTGTGAAATACGCGGTAGGAGGATCGTTCAGCAGCGAGTTCTGCGCGCGCACGACGTCCAGCGGCTTGCCCATGTTCCAGGGGCTGAAGTTGAGAAACACGTCGTTCGGCGACACCACCCGGCCCATGAAGAGCACCGGAAAGAAGAAGACGAAGTTCGCCACCGCGAGAGCGATCAGGGCGGTGCGGTGCTTTCTGAGTCGTCGAACCACTCGCGCCGGAGTTTATCCTGAGGTGATGAAGAACCTCGTCGTGGCCGCCGACATCGACCAGTCGCTCGACGACCGCGCTTGCGGCGACTCCCGCTTCCACGTGATCCGCCGGCCGGTGCGCACCGAGAAGGAGTTGGCGGCGATCGTCGGAGACGCGCATGTGCTGGCCACCCGTGCGTACAACCGGGTCACGCGCGCCGTCATCGAAGCGGCACCGCACCTCGAGCTCATCGCGCAGGGAACGAGCGGGATCGACAACGTCGACCTCGAAGCGGCCAGAGAGCGCGGGATCGAGGTGATCCACATGCCAGGCGTGAACGCGAACGCCGTCGCGGAGCTCGTGATCGGCTTCATGATCTCGCTGACGCGCAGCGTGCCGGCCTACACACGTGAGGTCGTGCGCGGCGCCTTCCCCCGCGACGACTGCGCCACGCGCCACGAGCTTCGCCACTTCCGACTGGGAATCGTCGGGCTGGGCAACGTCGGCACGCTCGTCGCGAAACTCGCTGCAGCCTTCGGAATGCAAGTGTCTGCGTTCGACCCCTACGTCGCGGCAGCGCGCGTGCAGACGCTGCACGAACTTCTGCGCACGAGCGACATCCTCACGCTCCACGTTCCTCTGACCGATATGACGCGGCGGATGATCGGCGTTGCGGAGATCGCGGCGCTGCCTGTCGGGTCGTACCTCATCAACGCATCGCGCGGGGAAGTGCTCGATGCGCAGGCGGCGTTCGATGCGCTGCGTCGCGATCACCTGGCAGGCGTGGCGCTCGACGTATTCGATCCGGAACCACCGGAGGAGCCGCTGCCCGACGATCCACGCCTGATCCTCACGCCGCACATCGCCGGCTGTTCGTACGAGGTCAAGACCACCGTCGGTGGCCGGCTGTTCGAGAAGATCGTGGCGTTCTACGCGACGCGGGCGCTGAAAGCAACGATGAACGATGAACGATGAACGATGAACAGAGGCCAGGCTCGTCGTTCGTTCTCCGTACGACGTTCGTTTCGAGCGACGTGAACGAGCAACGATGAACGACGGCCGCGCGCACGGCCTTTGTTCATCGTTCATCGTTCCGCGTTCATCGTTCGCAACGCGTGCAGCTACACCACGCGCACCCCATCGCGATACACGGCGCTGACGAGGTTCACACCGAAGTGGTACACCAGGTGGAGGTAGGACGGAGCGTCGATGAGGACAA
>JANMSA010001070.1:0-3156 GCA_031388865.1 Acidobacteriota bacterium
ACCAGTAAAGGCGGATGACGAACATGGCAACCGAACCGGTCCCCTCCTGGCTCACCGCATCCTGGCAGCGACTCTGGGTGATCGACAACGACCAGGGTCCGCCGAAGAACACTGTCAACGTACGCAACATCCAGACGCCGACGCTCTTCGGGGACTGTCGCGTTCCCAAGGACCGCCCGCGCTATCCGGACGCGAAGTCGCTCGCGGATCTCACCGATGACGAGCTGAAGACGCTCTATGCGCAGGAGGGCTTCAGCGGCTACACGACGAACGACGGGCTGATCATCACCTGGCATCACGAGATCGACTATCAGCCGCCGGACGGTTCGATCGACATCGGCCGGTTCGAGATTCTGGGCGGCCGCAATGTCTTCGAGCACGGTGTCCAGTCCTCGTACCTCGAGCACTGGTGGCGCCTCGAAGAGCCGGGTCTCTACTTCCTCGGAGTGAAGATCCTGCGCACGATCTCCAGCAGCCAGCAACGCGTGCACGAGATCCTGTCCGTCGCCGGGGACCACTTCATCTATGCGCGCAACCGTGCCGCGGATCTGCCGATGGCGAGCTCGATGGCGGACCTGATTCAGAAGGAGAAGTACAGCCGTGAGCAGATCCTGGCGGCGCTGGATCTCGAGGTCTCGCACGGGTTCGTGGTGGGTGGCCGCGTACCGTGGGAGGTGCAGTTCTCCACGCTGCCCTTCAAAGAAGGGAAGTCGCTCGGTTTCGCGTCGCGCATCGCCGTGGACCCGGGGACGGGGGAGTTGTCTCCGCGCGAGCAGACGCCCGATCTGGTGTGGTCGTTTCCCATCAACACGCTCGACGTCGAGGACCTCCTGGTCCTCTTCCCGCAAGCCTGAGTTGTCAGCACGAAGGAGAAAGACGTCATGAAGAAACTTCTCATCGCCCTCGTCCTCGCCGCGGCGGCCGCGGCGCTCGCGCAGACCACACCCGCGCCCATCGTGCCCCGTGACGCGAGGGATCCGATTCCCCGCTCGCTGGTCGGGCGCACGCCGCGCCAGAGGACCTGCCAGATCCAGAACAACACCTCTGGCAAGCCTCTCGGCGCGCTCGACGCGAACGGTACTGCCATCCCGGATCGCGACGCGGACGGAAACCTGCTGGTGAACAACGATGCGCTCTTCAAGTTGCTGACGAAACAGGCGCGATGCCCCGGGAACGCGCTGGAGTTTCGCGAGCTCGTGGCGAAGAACGGCATGAGCTTCAAGACGGCGATGGTGGCCAATCGCGGCTTCCACAACCCGCTGCCTCAGGGGAGCTTCAGCTTCTTCGAGGGCATCGTTGGTGCGTACGGGGGGCAGACGCTCATCCCCGGCGACTGGTTCTTCGGCCACTTCACGGCGGCGTCGATCGACAACACGGCGCTGACCAGCGTCATGGTGCCGCAGCAGGCGGCCACGCCCGACAACCTGCTGCTCGAGACGCTGGTCTGGGATCCGGTGAAGCAGGTCTTCAACTTCTACGAGATCCGCGGCAACGGCGAAGGCGGCATCTGGTTCTATCGCGGCGACTCGAACGACATCGTCGCCGACATCAAAAACCTGCACCGCGCCTACGATCCCTCGCAGCCGATCTTTGCCGGACCGGTGAACGCGGGGAAAGCGACGATGCCGCGCCTGCGGTGCTCCGGCTGCCACATGAACGGCGGGCCGATCATGAAGGAGCTGAAGGCGCCGCACGACTCATGGTGGCGTACCGAACGGCCGCTGGACTTCGGCGCGCTGCGCATTGCTCCCGAGCTGAAACCGATCATCGAGAACGTCGTGTCCGCGGATGATTTCCACGAGTGGATCAAAGCGGGTGACGCCAAACTTTTGGCCAGCGCACCGTACTGGAAGAAGCGCACCGCCTTGTCGCTGCAGGAGCAGCTGCGTCCGATCTTCTGCGAGCAGGAGGTCAACCTCGAATCCGACCTGGAACCGCTCGAAGGTCCGGACATGACCATCGCTGCACCCGTCGGTGCATTCGTCGATCCGCGTCTGGTGCCTGATGTGGGGGCGGTGACCATCAGCAAGCTGCTCTACGTGAACGCCCTGAACGCCTTCAACGCGCAGTTCTTCGACTACCAGAGCGGAAACTTTCCCAACTCCGTGCAGCCGGTGAATCAGATCGACGCCGATCACGCGTTCGAGGTCCCCGTGAAGGCGCACAGCGACATGCTCGTCGCCCAGAAGCTGATCACCACGGGACTGATCGATGAGAAATTTCTCTACGACGTCCTCAGCGTGGACATGACCCGGCCGATGTTCTCCAGAGCCCGATGCGGGATGCTCACCCTGGTCCCGACCGGCGCGCCCGCGGCAAACTGGAAGCTCAAATTTCAGCAGAACCTCGCCAACTCGCCGCTGCCGGCAGCGAAAGAGCTCCTGGCCAACGTCAAGGATGCGGCGCGGACGCCCGCCTACCATCGTGCGCAGGCGAAGGCGCTGCTGACGAAAGTTCAGACCAACGCCGGGCTCCAGCAGAACGTGAACGGCTACGTGCGCCTGCTCGCGGAGCGCCGCATCGCCGTGTACCAGGACCAGATCTCCCAGCATCCGCAGGGCCAGATCTTCGAGCCGGGATTCCGACTGATCTTCCCGACCATGCAGCTCTTCCAGAAGAACCAGCAGCAGATCGCCTACGGCGGCGTTCCGGGCCAGTACTGGCTGAATCCCGCGACGGGCGTGGTGGAGCTGGCGCCGTAGGGGACTTCAACCAACTCCAGACGATGCGGGCCAGCGGCAACGCTGGCTCGTTTGCTTTCCACGCGGCCGAATGGTCACCTCGGGAAGCAGTCCCAGAAAACGCCATTCCTCGGCCGCGGCCGTTGCTTTCGACAACGGCTTTCGCATCGTGGTCGTTGCAACAGCGAACAATCTCGCCCTCGTGCGGCAGAACGGCGGACCGTTTCAGGGCCGTGGCGGGGCCACGACTTTGAAGTAGCGCCGCCTCGCGCAGGGTGATGGGCGGTTGTGCTGCGGGTGGCCGAACCGTCCGCTTCCAAAACTATGTGCCAGTGTCGTTATCGTCGGCGCCGGGTCGTCCCACGTCATGCGCGCATAGACATTCTGGTATGAAGCTCCGCTCTTCTTGCGATGGCACGCCGCCCGAAGCTGAACCGGCCGGCAAGGCGCTCTTCCTCGTCGTGCCGCGCATCGG
>JANMSA010001156.1:0-1849 GCA_031388865.1 Acidobacteriota bacterium
ACTGCCACTGCGAGGTGGTAATCGGCGTATATCAGCAGGATCAACCGTCGATGCTGCCTCGGGCCCACGTCGTCCCACGCCTCACTCGCAACACACCTTGTAAACCGAATCCCTTGACACCAGCCCAGTCATATCAACGCCCAAGTTCAGCTGCAGCCGAATCAATACAAGCGAGCGAAGCGAGCAGTCATTGGCTCGGCTGACTGCTGCAACGCACGTTATGCGATCCCGCGCCGCTTTGATCGCTTGGGCGACGATGTAGAGATGCGTTCCATATAGGAGCGCAAGACCGCGTTCATGCGCGACTGGTATCGCGGGCCCGTCTCCCGAAAAAACTCCAGCACATCGGAATCAACGCGCAAGGAAATCGGAATCTTGGCGGCGGGCAAGACGGGAACGGCATCGACCCAGAAGTCGGCCGGTAGCTCGCGCAGCTCGTCCGGGGACGACCGACGGATCTCCGCCTCCGTCACGCGGCGGAGTTGCGCCAGCTTCGCCCGCCCGCGGCTCGGGCTCAAACTAGGCCGGGAAGACTTTGCGGTACGCTTGACGCTCACGACGATTGCTCACTCGGGCCGAAATGATTCGTCGGACGACATCGCCAGCCTCAGCCCGGTCGGTGAAAACGACGGTGAGCGGGATGCCATCGGCGATACCGAGGGCGATCCGTCGAACCTCACCGTAGTCCTGGCGCGTGTCGATGCGCTCCAGAGTCGGGCCGGCGAAGCTCAGCGTGGCGAATGCGAAATCAAACCCTCGTTCGGTGAGGTTCCGCTCGCTCTTCTCCGGGTCCCAGTCGAAGCGCACAGAGGCAATATACGCGCGTATATACGCGTGCGCAATGATCTATATGGTCGCATAACGCCGCCGTTCAGTTGCAGCCGAATTAAATAGAGCGAGCGAAGCGAGCCATCAGCAGATCGCCCGTCTGGTGCAGCGCACGTTCGGCAGCAGGCGCACGAATCGGCATCCGCGTCCCTACGTTTGAATCGTCACTTGCGCGTCCGCCAATAGCCGGGCCGCCGCTTGTGGTGCGCGATTGCCAACACGCGTAGCGAGCCATCGGGCGCGAGGCGGTAGACGAGCGCGAACGGGAACCGGCTGAATAGCCAGCGGCGCCGACCGGCGCGCATCGGTGCGCCGATCTCAGGGCGCTCCGCGGCCCATTCGACGACTCGTTGCACTTCGGCGATGAACTCAGCGCCGAGGTGTGGGACACGACCGGAGTAGTATGCAAGCGCCTCTTGTGCATCGCCGAGCGCGTCGGGATGAAAGGTGACCTCGCGAGGCGCGATGGTCAGGGGCGACGCTCGTGTGAAGGACGCTGGCGCGCGAGATCGGTCTCAAGTCGCGCGTAGACGTCCTCAGCCGGAATACCGCGCGTGGGGTCGGCCTCGAAGTCCGCGTCGCGACGGTCGAGTTCCGCCTCCCAAGCGGCGGCCACCGACCCTGGCGTTTCGTCCATCTCGGGCGCGTCGAGGCTCTCGAGGAGGCGCGACGCCAGCTCGGCGCGTGCCGTAGCGGGCAGATGCAACACGGCGTCCGACAGTTGGTCGAGGTCGAGATCCATGCACGGCTCCGGCATAGGGCTGTCGAGGAAGATAGCACATACAACTCGATTGCACACCGAAGAATGTTGCTGCCGAACGCCGCCGTTCAGTTGCAGCCGAATTAAATAGAGCGAGCGCAGCGAGCCATCGATAGATCGGCTGACAACTGCAACGGCTTGTTAGGGGTTGTGACGAAATAACTGATTGATTTGTCAGAGGGCGCAGTGTAAATTCGTGCCGTGACTCTCGCTGCGCTGCGCCGGAAATTCAAGCGACTCCAGCCGGTCTTGACGGAACGC
>JANMSA010000085.1:0-10692 GCA_031388865.1 Acidobacteriota bacterium
CCGCTTGGATGACTCATGCGTGACCAGGCAGTGCGTGCCTCGTCCTAACTCTCCGCTCATTCGACGCCGACGTCTACCGCGCCGCTCTTCACGTCGATGACCGGGGCCAGAAACGGTGCGGGAGCACCTATAAGGATGACAAGAGGAGCGCGTCACTCGTCACTCCCGATTGCACATCGCGTACACCTGCCGGAAGGTTGGGTTCTCGGTGAGGGCGCGATTGAGCTCGAAATAGCTGCGGACGACGTCGTTGGTCTGGAGGAGGCGGCGGCGAAGCTCGAAGGCGAGCTCGCGCCAGAACTTTGCAGCCGCGACGGGCTTGTCGCGCAGGAACGACAGGAGATCGTTCATAGAGATCGACATCACGACCGTCGCGGCGACGGCAGACAGCGTCGCGGACGCCACCCCGTCATCGATGATCGAAAGCTCGCCGAAAGTCTGGCCCACGTTCAGGTCACAGAGCGTGACATCTCCGGCGTCGACTCGCCGGCTGACGCGGACACGTCCGCTCCGAAGGATGTGCAGCGCGCGGTTCGCTTTTCCTTCTTCGAGGATCACGTCGCCAACCGCGAAGTCAGTTGCCTGGAAGCATTTACGCAGCGCCTCGAGCTCCTCGCTGTCGAACTGCGCGAAGAGAGGAACCGCTCTCAGAAAATTCATCTCCGCCATCCCGCTCCACTCGCAGTTGCGTTATGATGACTTGCATCCATAAAACTTCCTGCACCAGACCGCTCCCTGAGAGGGTACAGCGGCTTGGCGCGCCATTTCAACGTCGTCAATGACAGGAGTAGCGAGATGGATGGCTTGTTACGGGCTCTGATCAAAACCGTTCGCCGCCGCCTCCGCGCCGACGAAGAGGTCTCCGTCGAAGCAGTCACCCGCGAGCTCGGATATACGCGGCAGTACATCTCGGGGCGATTCCACCGCGTGACCGGTCGCCTGTTGAGTCACTTTCTCAAGGAGAAGCGGCTCGAGAAAGCTGCGCGACTCCTCCGCTCCGGCAGCCTCCGCGTTTCGCAGGTGGCCCGTCGCTGCGGATTCGACTCAGAGAACTACTTCCGCCAGCAGTTTCGCCATCGCTACGGGATGTCACCGCGCCAGTTCCGCACGACCGGACCGATGCGTCTTCACGCCCTGTCGAAGCCTGCCTCGGTCCAGATATAGCGGAGCGTGTTGCGGTCGAGTGCCCGCGATCCAATCGCATCGCGCAGGAAGATCAACGCGCGGCGGATCGTCGAGTGCGTGGTCGCGCCGCTCGCCCGCAGATAGTCGCGATGCTCGGCAGCTGAGGCGAATGTCATCGAGCTGAACCCATTCGCCAGAGCGAGCGTAGGACCGTCGACGCGCAGCTCCTCGTTTACCGTACGATCGAACCGCCGCTTGTCGAACAACCGCACATCGCCCGCAATCCCGATGCGCAGTTCGCGTCCCTGATAGAACGGCGTGGTTCGAATCCGGAATGCGCGCGCCTGCGGAACATCGATACTCCGCGCGATCTCCTCGGCGACTTTCTCGCCCACCTTCTCCCGCTCCCGAACGATCAACACCCAGTCGGCGGTGGCTGCATCGACCGCCCGATGAAGCTCCGGGCGATGCTTCGCGATCGGATCTCGCGGGTTCACATCGAGAATGAGTTGTTCGAGCCTGGAGAAATGCCGCGTGAGGGGCTCGAGATCCTCGGCATGCACGTGACCGAGGGTCACGATCGAGAGCGGAAGCATCACTCGCCGAGGTATTCGTGAATGCGGATGATGCGCGAGGCGCGGCCCGTCGTCTCGTCGATTTCGATCATCGCGCCCGACAGGCGGATGTCGCGCTTCGCGACCTCGAGCTTGCGCGGGGTGTTCATCAGGAACCGATGCAATACTTCGTCAGGACGGAAGCCGATCACTGAGTCGTACGCGCCGGTCATGCCGACATCGGTCTGAAACGCTGTGCCGTTGGGGAGGATTCGCTCATCCGCGGTCGGCACGTGCGTGTGCGTTCCGAGCACGGCAGAAACGCGCCCATCGAGATACCGTCCCATCGCCTGCTTCTCCGAAGTCGCTTCGCAATGGATATCGACGATGACAACTTTCACGTCGCCGATCTGCTTCAGCTCCGCGTCGGCAGAGTAAAACGGGTTATCGCACGGCGGCATGAAGACGTTTCCCATGAACTGCAGCACGGCGACTTTCACGCCGGCTGCCGTCTGCCGGATGACACGCCCCTTGCCGGGATTGCCCGCGGGATAGTTGGCCGGCCGGATCACCTGCTCGTAGTGATCGAAGTTGTCGACGAAATCCTTCTTGTCCCAGATGTGGTTCCCTGAGGTGTAGGCGTTGATCGGCAGGATGGAGAGCTCCTCCATGATCGCCTCGGTCACGCCGAAACCGCCGGCAGCGTTCTCGATGTTCACGATCGTGAAATCGATCATCTCCCGGCCGATGACCGTCTCCAGTTTCTGATGCAATGCGCGTCGTCCGGGCTGGCCCACGATGTCGCCGATGTAAAGGATTCTGATCATTAGCTCTCAGCTCTCAGCTCTCAGCTCTCATGGGAAACGACTCGCAGCTCTCTGGTTTTACTGAGAGCTGCGAGCTGAGAGCTGCGAGCTATTTGGCATATTCAGTGGCGCGCATCTCGCGGATCACCGTGACCTTGATCTGTCCCGGGTACTGCAGCTCGTTCTCGATCTTGCGGGCCACGTCTTTGGAGAGCCAGATCGACTGCTCGTCGGTGATCTTTTCCGAGTTCACGATGATGCGTAGCTCGCGTCCTGCCTGAATGGCGAAGCTCTTGGAAACGCCCTCCATGGCATTGGCGATCGCTTCCAGGCGCTCCAGACGGTGGACGTAGTTCTCGAGGATCTCGCGGCGTGCGCCAGGGCGGGCTGCGGACAGCGCATCGGCGGCGTTGACCAGCACTGCTTCGACCGTGGTCGGGTCGTAGTCACCATGATGGCACTCCATCGCATGGATGATCTCGCGCTTCTCGCCATACTTCTCCAGCACCTGCCGCCCCAGCTCGAGATGCGTGCCTTCCATCTCGCGGTCGATGGCCTTGCCGATGTCGTGGAGCAGACCCCCGCGTTTCGCGATCGTGTCATTGACACCCAGCTCCACCGCCATCAGAGCTGCGAGCTGTGCGACCTCGAGCGAGTGTACGAGCACGTTCTGTCCATAAGACGTGCGGTAGCGCAGCCGTCCGAGGAGCTTGAGGATCTCAGGGTTGATGTCCGTGAGGCCGATCGAGAAAGCCGCGGCCTCCCCTTCTTCGAACAGCTTCTGATCGAGTTCCTGACGCACCTTCTCCACGAGCTCTTCGATGCGTGCCGGGTGAATGCGCCCGTCCTGCATGAGACGCTCCAGTGAGATGCGCGCGATCTCGCGGCGGATCGGATCGAAGCCCGACAGGATGACCGCCTCGGGTGTGTCGTCCACGATCAGGTCGACACCCGTCGCCAGCTCCAGCGCGCGGATGTTTCGTCCCTCGCGGCCGATGATGCGACCCTTCATGTCTTCGCTGGGGAGGTCGACCACAGAGACCGTATTCTCGGCGACGTAGTCCGAGGCCATGCGTTGGATGGCCATGCCCAGAATCTTCTTCGCCTTCTGGTTCCCGAGCTCGGTGGCCTCCGTCTCGATGCGCTTCATGATGTGCGCGGCCTCGAGTCTGGCTTCGTTCTCGATGCCGCGGATCAGCTCGCGCTTGGCTTCTTCGACGGTGAGACCGGCGACCTGCTCGAGCTTGTGGCGCTGGTCCTCGACGAGCTGGTCCAGCTCAGCCTCTTTGGCCTCGACGCGCTTTTCGCGATCGTTCAGACCGCGGTCGCGCTTCTCGACCTCGGCGATGCGCGAGTCGATCTGCAAGGTCTTCTTGTCGAGGCCTTCTTCCTTCTGCTGCAGTCGCTTCTCGACGGACTTGATCTCGTCGTTGCGCTGCTGGGCCTTCTTGTCGAAGTCCGAGCGCATCTGGAGGAGGTTCTCTTTCGCCTCCAGCTCTGCTTCTTTGGCACGTGCGGACGCCTGCTTAGTGGCGTCGTCGATGATGCGCTCGGCAGCGTGACGCGAGTCCGCAATCTGCGCCTCGGCACGCTTCCGATAAATGGTGGCCCAGACGAGGGCCAGAACGATACCGACAGCCAGCCCGACGCCGACCGCGATCAATCCCTGGATGATGTCCAAAAGTCCTCCACGTAGGAGGCTCGCGCAAAGTGAGGAAGGATTTCGAAGATCCCCGCCTGAGTCGTGTGGTGATTCTTACCTGAACCTATACAGGACAGGTGGGCGCTCTACCCGTGCCGTTATGGCTACCTTCTGAGCTCCCCAGGAGGGAGGAAGGTGTGCACGCGACCCGAGACGCGAGCTACCCGAGAAAAGAAGTACGGTTCAGGGTTAGATCGAGCATCACGAACTCTGCAGGGCCTTCGAAATTGATTGCTGTCAATGATCCCGGTTTGCTCAACCGATACCCTTGTTGAGCCTCTCCGTTATTTCCTCCGTCCTCTCGATCCAGATTCCCGCGGCATCCTCCCGCGACTTCCGGAATCTCGAGAACTCGTCGGCTATGTTCAGAGCCGCCAGGATGGCGATTTTCATTGGGTCGACGGTCGCAACCTGCGCCGCCACGTCGCGCATCCTGGTATCGACAAACCGCGCAAGCTCCATCAAATAATCAGTGTCGCCTTCTCCACGAACGTTATACGTTTGACCGAAGATCTCGACCATCGTCGAACCAGGGGTCGCATCGCTTTTCGCGCTCATGGGGGAGTACGTACTTGAAACGACGCGGATTATAGCAGGTGCGTCGGTTGATGGTTGACCGGTTGACGGTTAGCGGTTGGCGGGAGCGCCGGCGGCCCGCCGACCGGTCCTTCGGCGGCTCGCCGGCACTGGGCGGCTGTGTCCGCCGGGATCGGAACGGTCCGACGGAAGCTGGGCTATCGTTGATCCCCCATGGAGCTCGGAATCACCACGTTCGGCGAAGTCACCCCCGACCCTAAGAGCGGCAAAGCGATCAGCGCCGGGGAGCGGCTCTGCAATCTGATCGAGGAGATCGAGCTCGCCGATCAGGTGGGGCTCGAGGTCTTCGGCGTGGGCGAGCATCACCGGCCCGACTTTGCAGTCGCCTCCCCCGCCGTGGTTCTCGCTGCGGGCGCTGCACGCACCAGCACGATCCGCCTTGCGAGCGCGGTGACCGTGCTCAGCTCCGACGATCCGGTTCGCGTCTACCAGGATTTCGCCACGCTCGACCTGCTCTCGCGCGGACGCGCAGAGATCTGGGCGGGCCGGGGATCGTTCACCGAGTCCTTTCCGCTGTTCGGCCAGGATCTCCAGGACTACGACACGCTCTTCTCGGAGAAGCTCGACCTCCTGCTGAACGTCCGTGACCACGAAGAGGTGACCTGGTCGGGCAGACATCGCGCCCCGATCGATGGACGAGGCGTCTACCCGCGCGCGCAGCAGGAGCCGTTGCCGGTGTGGATCGCCGTCGGCGGGACGCCTCAGTCCGCCGTTCGCGCGGGAACGCTTGGCCTGCCGATGGTGATCGCGATCATCGGCGGCATGCCGGAGCGCTTCAAACAGTTCGCTGACCTCTATCGCGAGGCCGGAGCGCGCGCCGGTCACGACCCCTCGCGCCTGCACCTCGCGATCAACTCCCACGGCTACATCGGTACCGACTCGAAAGCGACTGCGGACGAGTACTACGGGCCGTACATCACGATGATGAACCGCATCGGACGCGAGCGCGGCTGGGGCGGCATGGACCGCACGCAGTACGACGCGCTGCGATCGCCGCGGGGCGCGCTGCACGTCGGCAGTCCCCAGGAATTGATCGACAAAATCCTCTTCGAGCACGAGCTCTTCTCGCTCCACCGCTTCCTCTTGCACATCAGCGTGGGCACGTTGCCGCACGACAAAGTGCTGAAAGCGATCGAGCTGTTCGGAACGGAGGTCGCTCCGGTGGTGCGGCGGGAGACGCTACAAAAGCAGAAGCCCTGAGAACGGCGCTCACGGCGGCGGCGGGCTCCGAGAGTTACAATCGGATGCGATGAGCCATCCGATGACGAAAGAGCAAGCGCGGGCGTGGAAGATGGGCTGGGCTGCCCTCACAATGCGCCAGCGTGAGGAAGCTCTTTCAGCAACTTACGCGCAGCGTCTCCAGGCTCTCGCGTTTTTGATGGCATCCGCGAGTCTCTTCGACATGCAGCGGCTCGACGCCGAGGACGCGATCACGCGCACGCGTTGGGCGCAATTGCAGTCGCTCGCACGCAGCCGCTGATGGAAGAACCGCTGGACCGTCTGCTGCGTCCACTGGCGTCTCTGATGCGGTGGTTCACCGAGACCGGGCTGCGTGCAGCGGTGATTGGCGGTGTGGCGGCATCTCTCCGCGGCACGCCGCGACTGACAAAGGACATCGACGCGGTCGTGCTCGATGCGGATGCCGAAACACTGATCCAGAGCGCCCTCGCCTATGCGCTGGTGCCCCGCATCCCTGATGCGATCGAGTTCGCCCGTGACAGTCGGGTACTCCTCCTGCGGTTTCTCCCAGGCGAGATCGACATCGACATTTCGCTCGGAGCCCTCCCTTTTGAGGAGGAAGTCGTGGAGCGGTCGAGCTTGATCGACGTCGGTGGCCTTCTGCTGCGCGTTGCCTCCGCAACGGATCTCGTCATCATGAAAGCTGTGGCAGGACGTCCTCGCGATGTCGTCGACATCGAGAATCTGATCGACGCAAACCCTGACCTCGATGTCGATAGGATCCGGAGATGGGTGCGCGAGTTCTCCGCGGCACTCGACATGCCCGAGATTCATGGGAATCTCGAAGCGCTGCTCAGGCACCGTCAACGATGATGGGTGGGAGAGAGCGCAAAATCTCCCCACTTGTCTTACGCCTCATTACCGCCTAAGTTGAGAGTGTGTCTGCAGTCGTTCCTCTCCAGTGGCAGTTCCAGCTTCTCGACGTTCAGCCTGACCGGCGCCCGAGCCGCCCCGCCCCCACCCTCGTTCCCCCTCCACCACTCGTAGAACCCGGACAGAGCTCCGCGCTTCAGAAGCTGCGCGCCGCACTCGACCCGGCGATGGCGGCCAGGGTCCGGAGCGGTGCTGAGCTTCTGCGACACATCGCCAATCATGAGCGCTCCGACCTCATCCCCACCACACTCCTCGCAGTGGACACGCTTCTCGGCGGCGGCCTGCAGCGCGGCAAGCTCGTGGAGCTCGTTTCGCGACGGGCTGCGGGACGTTTCTCCATTGTTCTCTCCGCGCTCGCCGCCGCGACATCGATGGGCGAGGCGGCGGCTCTGATCGACCTGGGCGATCACTTCGATCCGCAGCTGGCCGAGGCGAATGGCGTCGATCTGCGGCGTCTGCTGTGGGTCCGGCCGCGCACCGTCAAGGACGCGGTGATGAGCGCGGAGATGATCACCGCGACCGGATTCCAGATGGTGATCGTGGATGTAGGCCTTCATCCCCTGCGTGGACGCCGCGCACCCGACGCTGCCTGGGTGCGGCTTGCGCGGACCGCGGAAGCACATGGGACGGCGATGCTCGTGTCAGCGCCGTATCCATTGACGGGAACGGCGTGTGAGGCGGTGGTCAAGGGGGAATTCTCGAAACCGCGTTGGATCGGCCAGGGCCAGGCTCCACGGCTGCTCCAGGCGATCGACCTGCATCTCACGCTGGAAAAACACCGGCACATGAAGGCCGGCGCGAGTGCCATGCAGACGTTCGTCGTGCGGGAAGCAGTCTTCGCGTCTTCGAGCCTTCGAGTCGTGGGGGGAGTCGTCGAGTCTTCGAGTCTTCGCGTCGTGGGGGGAGTCGTCGAGTCTTCGAGTCTTCGAGTCTTCGAGGGGGCCGCCGCCCTCCCCGCGGCGGATCGCGACCCGTCCAGCGAGGCGGGGACGACGAATGCCGAACCGCGCGGGCTCGAGCACTCGAAGACTCGAAGACTCGAAGACTTGAAGACCCTCGCGCCGGCACCGAGAACGCCGCGCCCCCCTCTCCAACCGACAACTGACCACCGGCAACTGACCACCGGCATCAGCCGCGAAGACGGCACGCGATGACGCGCATCGCATGCTTCTACGTGCCGATGTTCCCGCTCGCCGCGCGGCTGCGCAGCGAGCCAGCGCTGCTGCAGGAAGCGGTGGCCATCGTCGAAGGAAATGGTGCGAACGCGCACATCGTCGCGGCCACCCGGCGGGCGCGGACGAAAGGCATCCGGCCCGGTCTCTCGCTGGCGCAGGCGCGCTCGATCCTTCCCAGGCTGATCGCACGTGCACGCGACGTTGAATGCGAACGGACTGCGCAGGAAGCGCTCTTCGACGTCGCGGAAACATTCTCTCCGCGCGTGGAAGACGCGGGTGAAGGCGTGGTCTATGTCGATGTGACGGGGATGGAGCGCCATTACCGGTTGGCAGAGGAGCAGCCAACGACAGACGCAGCAATCACCAGCGGTTCTCCCGCCAACCGCCACCCGGACGCCGGCAAACACCGTAGCGCCACCCCGGAAATGGAGCTTGCCCGCTCCGCGATGCGGGCGGCGGAGGGGGTAGGCCTGCCGGCGCGCGTCGGCATCGCTGCCAGCAAGCTCGCGGCGCGGGTCGCGGCGGAGTTGCCGAAGGCGCCGACGATCGTCGAAGCGGGAAAGGAATCGGAGTTCCTCGCGCCTCTGCCGCTCACGCGCCTTTCCCCTCAACTCGACGCAGCAGCGACGCTGACGCGCTGGGGGATCGGCTCGATCGGAGAGCTGGCAGGTCTCCCCGAAAGTGAAGTCGCCAGCCGTCTCGGCGAGCTCGGACGGGAGCTGCATTACGCCGCGCGTGGGATCGATCCGCGCCCCCTGGTCCCCCGCCCGATGCCGCCGGAATTTCGTGAGGGCATGGATCTGGAGTGGCCGCTCGTCGCACTCGAGCCATTCCTGTTCATCGCCAGCGCTGCGCTGGACCGGCTGAGCAGGCGGATGGAGCTGCAGGGGTTCGCATGCAAGCGCGTCGAGCTCACTCTGGGACTCGAGCCGGACGGCTTCTACGCGCGCGCCATCGACCTCCCGGCCCCGACCCGCGACGTCAAGACGATGCTCACGCTGTTGCGCCTCGATCTCGAGAAGAACCTCCCGGGCGCGCCGGTCGTGAGCTTCACCATCGCGGCACATCCCGACCGCCCGCGGCGCGCACAGCTCTCCCTTTTCGGACCCGCCGCGCTGTCTCCGGAGAAGCTCGCGACGACCATCGCCCGCCTGGTGTCGCTCCTCGGTGACGGCCGCGTGGGGATGGCCATGGCGGTCGATGGCCACCTCCCCGAGCGACACTCAGTCGGCGACTACGCTCCCCCGCCACCGCCTACCACCCGCCGCAAGCCCGAAAAGAGTCACGGGCTCCTCGGCGTGCGCGTCTTCCGTCCCGCGATCTCCGTGGAAGTCATGACCCGGGACACCGATCACGACCGGCAGATCACGGCCATTCACGGTGAAGGGGATTTGTCCGGCGCCGTGCGCGTTGCGTCCGGCCCCTGGCGTGTCGAAGCCGGCTGGTGGAGCGATGCGCCCGACGCACGCGAATACTGGGACGTGGAGCTCGATCGCGGCGGCGTATACCGTTTGTACCAGTCCGGTGCGGACTGGTTCGTCGACGCGCGGTATGACTGATCGATGTAGCTCTCAGCTCGCAGCTCGCAGCTCGCAGGAGAAGAAGCACCGGTTAGCTCACGGCCTCGCATGAGCGCCATCGTTTTCTAACTCTTCTCCTTAGAGCTGAGAGCTGCGAGCTGAGAGCTGCGAGCTGCGAGCTGAGAGCTCTCCTGAGAGCTACGAGCTGCCTCTCTTGGGCGCGAGCTTCTTGTGCGGAGCCGCTTTCTTCTTCGCGGTGATTCTCGCCGCCGCTTTTCGTTTCGAGAACTTCATCGATGCGGGCCGTTGCTTGGATGCCATGTGCGATCTCCGGTACTCATCTTCTTCTTGTTTGCGCCCACCCTGCGTCAGGTGGAGTCGGGAGGATACGCTCAGAGGCTGTGAAGAAATTCAGAGCGGTGCGGTTTGCGAGGGAGAGGAGGTCAGCTGCGAGGCGCGGCGACGAGGCGATGCTGGGACATCGCTGAGGAGGTGCAACGAAGCAGATGGCCTTCTCTCACCCCAAAACGGGCCGCTCTGGATTTTTTCACAGCCTCTCAGTGCGAGCCTCCTTCAGTTCGTGCATCCAGTGGGACTGACCTTCAGGTGCCCGAGGATGTGACACGATGCGGCACATGTACAACGTCCAAGCGATTCCCGACGGATACGAGACCGTCACGCCTTACCTCAGCGTCGCCGACGGCAACGCCGCCATCGAGTTCTACAAGAAAGCGTTCGATGCGCAGGAAGTGATGCGCATGCCTGGCTGAGCGCGCATGGCGCTCACTGCCACGATCTACAACTTTTCAACGCAGCTCGCCGACATCGATCGGGGGGTGTACGAAACGCTCGAACTGCGCATGGCCCGGCAGCCGTCAGAGACGGCCGAGTACATGCTGATGCGCTTTTTCGCATACTGCCTGGAGTACACAGAGGGGATTGCGTTCACGGAAGGTGTTGCTGCTGGTGACGAGCCGGCGGTCGTCGTTCGCGATCTCACTGGAAGGCTCACAGGATGGTTCGAAGTCGGCGCACCGGATGCGGATCGGCTACATCGCGGCAGTAAGCTCGCCGAGCGCACGGCTGTCTACACACACCGTC